>JBQCJB010000667.1:0-3416 GCA_051953155.1 Aureliella sp.
GGGCGTTTATCGCAAGGCCGCGCTGGTCGACATGATCGCCGACAAGGAACTGGACTTATATTACGAAGCCAATTCGATGCGCTACGCCGCTTCCGTCTGCCAGGAAATCTGGGGGATCGCCAAGCGCCTGAAGATCCGCGAATTCATGCCGCGACAACGTCACGATGTCCGCGACGACCACTTGCCTCTGAATACCATTGCCAAGATCCCGACCGCCGATCTGATCGACTTCGATTATCCCAAGCCGGGCAGTCGCGAGAGTTACTGGCACACGGAAAAGGACATTCCGGCGAACTGCTCGGGCGAATCAATTTGCAAAGTGGCCGACGTACTGCTCGAATGGATTCGCAGCCAGAAAACGCAGTAGGCGCATCGGAGCGCTCAAACGCCGCCATGGGTGGCCGGTCACATCCGTCTTATCGTAACGCTTCAATATCTAGTACGTTCGCGCTGTCGGCCAGTGGAAACGTCGAACTGGAAACGCCGATGCCGGGAGGGTTCGCATGGAATTGGTTTTTTGCATCACCGGCGGACTGGCAATGATCGGTGGTGGTATCGCCTTGGCTTTTGTGCGCTCTCCACAGTGGGCGTTGGATGCTGATACTTCGACGAAAAGTGGACGCACCCTCCAGCGCGTGATCGGATTTCAGCGCGGGGTCCGTCGATCGACCAACATCCTTTTGGGGCTAACCGGCGGCATCATGCTGCTGTGCGCGTTCGTGCCACATGGCCGAACGTGGATGGCGCTGTGGCTACTGATCTTCCTGGCTCTGTTGGCTGTCATGCTCTTGGCCGGCCTGGACGCCATCTCCTCGATGGTCGGGTACCGCCAAGCCATCCCGGAAGCGGCTCGGCGTTCGTTTGCGGCTCGCCAGCCAAATCCATAGGGCGAGAAAGCCGCCGACGAACAAGAACACCAGCCCTCCCCGCCGCCAATCGACAGTTGGGCTCGGTCCCGCGCCTGGAGCCGGCGCGTAGAGCGACGTGCCAATGCTCAGCAGTACGGTCCACACGGCCAGCACGACCCACACGGCCGTCAACAGCCGCCTCCGACCACGCACCGAGCGGCCGTCGAGAGGCTCCCCCGCAGGCGCCGCTACCGGCCGCTCGCCGTCAAACTGGCCTTCTTCACGCTGCCCGTCATCAAGCTGTTCGCCTGCGCGCGGATCTTGGTCGGTCTGCTCGGCGGTTGGCGGCTTGGGGCGATCGTCCGGCGCGGGCTCGCGTGTTTGGGGCATCGAATTACTTCTTGGCCGGCTTGATGTTGCTCGCTTTGATGCCGGCCGGGAGTTGCTGGCTGTCGTAACGCCAGTTCTTGATGAACGCGATCAAGTCCGCCATGCCTTGGCGATCGATTTGCGATTCCAAGCCTTCGGGCATCATCGATACGCCGGTCGGTTTCATCTGCTCAATCTCCGAACGGGCGATGACATGCCGCTGATCGTTTTGAGAACGGATGATGACCTTGTCGGAGGTTTCTTCCGCGACCAGTCCGTCGAACGTTCGGCCGTCGGTCGTCAGCACGGTGAAGCGGAAGTAGTTGTTATCGATCGCTCGATTCGGATCGAGGATCGACGTCAGCAATTTGTCCGGCGTCTGCACGCGCGAGTCGGAAATATCGGGGCCGACCTGAACGCCGATCTCGCCGATGCGGTGGCAAGCGGCGCACTGCTTGGTAAAGATTTGCCGGCCGCGCGAGGTATCTCCGTCCAGGTCGAGACACGCCTGGTAATCGCGAAGCACCGCAGCCCGGTCGGAATTGAGAATCGTATCGAGCTGCTTTTGGAAACCAGGCTTGAATTCCTTGGCCGCTCGATCGGCGAAACGCTTTAGCTCGACCGCACCGAGTTGCTTGGCGCCGATTTGGCCCTCTTCAAGTGCTTTCAGCATCCGTCCTTGCCGCTCCGGACGGCCGAGCATCAGTTCGATCAAGGTTGGCCGGAGGCTGGGGCCGGCCTGGCCGACTTGGCTGATCAAGAACTCTTCGCAGTCGGGCGAGCCCTGTTCGGCCCACGCCTTAATCGCCACGGTACGTAGCAGCCCATCCTCGGTTTGCAGCGCCAGCTCTTTCAACAGTTCGCGATCAGGTTTGCGCGGCGAGAGGCCGAGCAATTCGATGGCCGCCGTGCGGATGCCGCTGGGAGACTCGGGCATTCGCGCCAGTTCGCGAACTTTGCGCCAGAGCGGACGATCGACCGTGCCGGCCAGAGGAACTGCGTCCGGCTTGGCCTCATTCGCAGGTTTGCCACTTTTTCGCTCGGCGGCAGCCACCGCCCGTACGTGCTGTGTCAGGGCCACCAGCGCGACCAGACGCGATACGTCGCTGGTCGGATCGACAGTCGTCAGATTGAAGCGCAAACGCGCGACCAGGTCCGGGACCGAGGCGGGTTCGTTTTTCTCCAGGTGAGCCACCAGCAGTCGCGCGGCTGCGGTCAGCCATTTGTCGCGAGCCGCGTTCTTGCCGATTTGGGCAGTCGGGCTGTCGCGTCTGATTTCGGCCAGGCCATCCAGCCAACCGAGCAGGAATCGGCCGGTGTGTTGGCGAGTCGCTGCTGCCGCGGCAACCAATAGGTGTCCATCGCCGACGTGCGCTGCCGCCAGGCGTCCCAGCCGTTCCGACGCTTTTTGGCCGTCGTCGGCGCTCAGCGCGGCGGCCGTCCGCGACGCGCAGAGAATCGCTTCTAAACGGAGCCAGGGATCTTCGGTCGCCAGCGCCAGGTCGAGCGCCATCTGCGTCGCTTCGGCCTCCGACTGGTCGGCCCCGCCGGTAGCCTGAACCGGCATCCGCGCCAGCATCCGCAGGGCTGTGATCTGAACCAAGCGATGCGAATCCTTCAGGGCCGGCTTCAAATGGTCGCGCGCCGCCGGATCGAACAGTCCGATCAGTTGCCAGGCCATAACGCGCGTTTCCACCGAACTGGACCGCTCGGGCGCGACCAGTTTCAGCAGCTCGGGTAGCGCATCGACCGCGTCACGCTCGATCAATAGCCGCGCGGCAGTGCGCTGCAGCCAGGGGTCGGTGCTGGCGAGCAATTCGACCAGTTCTTCGTTCTTGCGTTTGCCAAGTGGCCGCTCCCGCAGTTGCTGCCATGTGTTGGCCGGCCAGGCTGAGTCCTTGGCTCCAGCCCAATAGATGCGTCCGCAGTCCTCGCCGTAGCGTTCGTCAGGGCGGTTCTTCAACTCGTCGGGAACCCAAGCCGGATGTTCGATTACCGCGCGATGCATGTCGATCACCAGCACGCCGTTGCCGGGAGCGGCTACGATATTGACCGGACGAAACCAAGGGTCGCGACTGGCCAGCCATTCAGCCTCAGAAGAAGTTCGGTCCGCGGAGTCGACGCTCCAGAGCGATCCGCGGTGGGTCACGCCTTGCATGTGGACCAGGCTGCCGGTCGGCTCGCACACATAAACTCGGC
>JBQCJB010000668.1:0-6618 GCA_051953155.1 Aureliella sp.
TCGTTGCCTTGCCGCTCAAATAGGGGCCGGTAACGCTTTGCTTTGTCGAGGCTATCTTGCGCGGCGTGCCCTGCGCAACCAATTGCCCACCGAAACGTCCTGCCCCGGGACCGAAGTCGCACAACTGGTCCGATCCGGCGATGATCTCGCGATCGTGTTCGACCACGATCAACGTGTTGCCCAAGTCGCGGAGCTTGGTCAGCGCCTTGAGCAACCGGCCGTTGTCGCGCGGGTGCAAGCCGATCGTCGGTTCGTCGAGAACGTACATCACGCCGCACAGTCCGCTGCCGAGTTGGCTGGCCAAGCGGATCCGCTGCGATTCGCCGCCGCTGAGCGTATTGGCGGTGCGCGATAGCGAGAGATAGTCGAGGCCTACGTCGAGCAGAAATTCTGTCCGCCCCATCAACTGCGCGAGTAACTCGCCAGCAATTTGCTGCTCGCGGTCATCGAGTTGCCAACTCTTCAGCGTCTGAATCAGGTCCGAGAGCGGCTGGCGAACGATGTCGCCGACAGTCAGATCGCGAAAACGCGCGGCTGCCGGGCCGCGTTTCAGCCGGCTGCCATCGCATTCGGAACAAGGAATCTCCGCGATGAACGGACCGAGTTTGCTGCGCAGTTGGGGACTGATCCGAGCCGCATGTTCAAGCGACGGCAACAAACCTTTCCACTGGAATTGCAGCCCGGTGTGCGCACCGGTCTGCAAGCGGTACCAGCGCTCGCCGGTCCCATAGAACAACGCCCGCCGCTGTGCCCCGGTGAACTTTTCCAGCGGCGCATCCAGCGGCATGCCGAACGCCTTGGCAAGCGCCGACACCATCTCGAAGGCAATGCCGCTGAGCCCGGACGGGAATTGTCGCAGACCGCCAGCCAGGATGCTCCGGCCAAAGTCGACCAACAGATTCGGATCGGTGCCCGTCTGCGTTCCCAGCCCCTCGCAGCTTTCGCACCAGCCCAGCGGCGTGTTGAACGAAAACGCATGGGGCGTCAAAGGTTCGAGACTTTGCCCACACTGTTGGCAAGCCAAATGTTGGCTGTGGCGAACAACTTTCCACTGCGGCTCTTCGATCGCATCGTCGGACTCGATCGCGAACATCACACCCGCGCCGCGCGAGAGCGCCAATTCGACGCTCTCGGCGATACGGGCTCGGTTTTCGGGTGAAACGACCACGCGATCGACGACGACTTGCAAATCGTTGTTGGCCGTCGCATTCAATCTCGGTGGCGATTCGATCGAGTAGGTGCGGCCGGCGACGCGCACGCGCTGCAGTCCCGCGAGCCTCAGTTCCTGCCAGAGATCCGCGGGGGCTTGCGTCGGCTGCCACTCCAGCGGCGCGGCCAGCAACAACCGCGTCCCCGCCGGATACTTCATGATCGTGGCTGCGACCTGTTCGGCCGTTTGCGTGGTCACTGGGATATCGCAGTCGGGACAATGGGGCACGGCCAGCCGCGCCATCAGCACGCGCAGGTAGTCGTAGATTTCCGTGACCGTGCCGACGGTCGACCGCGGGTTGTGCGCCACGCTCTTTTGTTCGATGGCGATCGACGGCGCCAGCCCTTCGATCCGCTCGACTGGCGGTTTGGGCATTTGGCCGACGAATTGGCGAGCGTAAGAGGACAAACTTTCGACGTACCTGCGCTGCCCCTCGGCATAGATCGTGTCCATAGCCAGCGAACTTTTGCCGCTGCCACTGGGACCGCAGAACACGCTCAGCGTATTGTGCTCCAGTTCGAAAGAGACGTCCTTCAAATTGTGCTGGGTGGCTCCTTGGATTTTCAGCCGCGGAACCGGCACGCGGGCCGCTTTGGTTGCTGCGGCGGCGCGAGCGCGGGCGGCCGGCTTCTTCCGCGATGCCTTGACCGGCGCGGCAGCCAAATGCTTGGCCAGTGACCGGCCGGTGTGTGATCGCTGGCTCTCGAGAATGTCGTCGGGCGTGCCTTCGAAAACGATCTCGCCGCCGGCCGCGCCACCTTCGGGCCCGAGATCGATCAGCCAATCGGCCGCCTTGATGATGTCCAGATTGTGTTCGATGACCAGCACGCTATTGCCGCGGTCGACCAGATCCTGCAAAACTTTCAGCAGCAGGCGGATGTCATGAAAGTGCAGACCGGTCGTCGGTTCATCGAGCAAGTACAGCGTCCGGCCGGTTCCGCGTCTGGATAACTCTTTGGCCAATTTGACGCGTTGGGCTTCGCCGCCGGACAGCGTCGGCGAGGGCTGACCAAGCTTGATATAGTCGAGCCCCACGTCGTGGAGCGTCTGCAATTTGTCGGCCACGCGCGGCACGTTTTGAAACAGATCGAGGGCTTGTTGGACGTCCATTTCGAGAACGTCGGCGATCGACTTGCCTTTGAACAAAACCTGCAAAGTTTCGCGGTTGTAGCGGCGGCCTTCGCAGACCGGACAGGTGATCCACAGGTCCGACAGAAAATCCATCTCCAGCCGGTTGGAGCCGTTGCCCTCGCAGGCTTCGCAGCGGCCGCCGGCGATGTTGAAGCTGAACCGTCCTGGGGCGTATCCGCGGCGTTTGGCTTCCGGCAATTCGCAGTAGATGCTGCGAATCTCGTCGAACACTTTGACGTACGTCGCAGGATTGCTACGCGGCGTGCGTCCAATGGGTGACTGGTCGATGTCGATCATCTTATCCAGATGCTCGATGCCTTCGATGCTCCCGTGGGCGCCTGCAATGTCTTCGGACGCATGCAACTTGCGCCGCAGGACGGGCACCAGGATGTCGCCGATCAGCGAACTTTTGCCCGATCCGCTGACGCCCGTAACGCAGACCAGTCGGCCCAGCGGAATATCGACATCGACGTTTTTCAGATTGTTATGTGTCGCCCCGCAGATCGTCAGCCGGCGGCCGTTACCGGGCCGCCTCATGTCGGGAACAGGAATCGTCTCGCGGCCGGAGAGAAATTGACCGGTGGAACTTCGCTCGCTGGCGGCCAGGTCTTCCAAACTGCCTTGGCCGACCAGTTCACCACCGCGGACGCCTGGGCCCGGTCCGAAATCGAGAATCAGATCGGCGGCCCGCATCGTGTCTTCGTCATGCTCGACGACGATCAGGCTGTTCCCTTGATCGCGGAGCGACTTGAGCGAATTGATCAATCGGTCGTTGTCGCGCGGGTGCAAGCCGATCGATGGTTCGTCCAGCACATACAAAACGCCCACCAGGCCCGCGCCGATTTGGCTGGCCAGGCGAATGCGCTGGGCTTCACCGCCGCTGAGCGACGGAGCTGGGCGACCGAGCGACAAATAGTCGAGTCCAACCTCGAGCAGGAATCGCAGACGGCTGGCGATCTCACGAATCGCTTCGGCGGCGATCTTTTCCTCCAGCTCGTTCAACTGCAGCCGCGACAAGAACTCGAGCGCTGCATCGACTGGCAGATCGCAGATCTCCGGCAGGCTGAGCCACTGGCCGCGTTCGACCGGCGAATTTTTGGCACGCGAATTTTTGGCACTGCGTTTGGTCTGCCCTGCAGCCGGTCCCAGCAGCTTGATATGCCTCGCTTGCGCGTTCAGGCGCTGGCCGTCGCAAGCTGGGCAATGCAGGGTCTCCATGTATTTTTCGTAGCGGCGGCGCGCGATTGTGCTGGTGGCCCCGCGATACTGTTCCTGCAGTTGAGCGACCACGCCCTTGTAAGTCCCGCCGAACTTAACCGGCTTTTGTCCGCCGCGCCAGGTGAAGGTTATGTGCCGATCGCCCAGGCCATAGAGCCAGGCCTGTTGGACCTGCTCGGGCAATTCGCGCCAGGGCTTGGTCAGGCTAGCCCCCGTTTCCAGTCCCGTCTCGTCTTCCAGGACCTGCGCAACGCCCAGGAACTGGTTGCGCTGCCAGCGGCTCAAATCGTTCCACGCCCCGAGCACCTCGAAGGCTCCGCGGCGAATGGATCGGTTCGGCTCCGGGATCAACAGTTCGGGCGCGAAGGTGTACTGCTTGCCGAGCCCTTCACAGGACAAACACATGCCCTGGGGACTATTGAAGCTGAGCAACTGGGGCGACGGGGGTGTAAAGGAAGTCGAGCACTTCGGGCAGGTGTACTCACTCGACATGACCAGATCGTCGGCAGCCGCCCGCGCCTTCTTGGCTCCCGAACGCGTTGCCCCCGCCGCAGCGGCAGCCGTCTGTCCCGATTCCTTCCAAGGGACGAGGATCAACGTGTTCTCACCCAACTTGAGTGCTTCGCTGACCGCGTCGGCAATCGTGCTGAAGGAACTGGTGGCGATATTCAGTCGGGCAATGACCACCTCGATCGTGTGCCGCAGTTGCCGCCCCAGTTGCGGTGGATCGGACAAGAGGATCACTTGGCCATCGACGCGAGCCCGCGCGTAACCCTGACGGCGGAGGCTTTCGAACAGATCGCGATACTCTCCCTTTTGACCGCGGACCAGCGGCGCCAGCACCAAATACTCGGGCGCATCTTCGAGCGACTGGATGCGGGCGATGATCTGATCGCGCGTTTGCGAGGTGATGGGCACCTGGCACTTAGGACAAAAGCCGGTGCCGACCCGCGCGGTCAGCACCCGCAGGAAATCGTAGATCTCCGTGATCGTCCCAACCGTGCTCCGCGGATTGGACGAAGTCGACTTTTGGCTGATCGAGACCGCGGGA
The DNA here is from genome assembly GCA_051953155.1 of Aureliella sp. Taxonomy (GTDB): domain Bacteria; phylum Planctomycetota; class Planctomycetia; order Pirellulales; family Pirellulaceae; genus Aureliella. The sequence continues at coordinate 4,611 of JBQCJB010000668.1, forward strand.
CTGAGCCCAGCGATGTAATCGACGTTCGGTTTGGGCAGCTGGCCGATGAATTGCCTGGCGTAGCTCGAGAGGCTCTCCAGGTACCGACGCTGGCCCTCGGCATAGAGCGTATCGAAAGCGAGCGAACTCTTGCCGCTACCGCTGACGCCGCTGAAGACGATCAGTTGATTCCTGGGCAGGACGACGCTCACGTCGCGCAGATTATGCTCCCGCGCGCCGCGAACCTCGATGTGCCTTAATTCCATGCTGGTGCGAATACCGACCTACTCCCTTGCTTCACTTTCCAATCCTTTGGACGCATTCCGTTTCCGGCAGTTCCTTTTCCGGCACTTCATTCTATGCGCGTTGATTCTATAGCGCGTTGGCACAAGTAGCTGCTCGGAATCAGGCGCCGGTCCGCGGGCCGAACGCCCGCGGGACGGATCGAGCACAGATTTAGCTCGCCGAAGCAGGGACTGCCATCGGCGCAATCTGGTCGGCGCGCGAGCGGAACAGGAAGTCGATCAGGTTGCCTTCGTGTGGCTGCAGCCAGTTCAGTCGATTGGTAGCGATCGGACCGACGTTCAGCCGGTCGATATCGACGCTGTCGGTCAACTGCTGGATCCAAGCTTCGTCTTCGGTCAGAGCGGTACCTACCAAAGTCGGCCCAATTTTACCGAGCATTTCTTTTTGGGAGCAGCGGACCACGGCGCAGAACGGGAACATGTACTCTTTGGAGGCGATGCCGCGATCGGGCGAGTCGGCATGGGCGATGACCGGCCGCAAGTAGACGCAGCGTTCCTTTTCGACCAGCCGGGGTCCGAAACCGGCCGTGCAATCGGTGACACCCGACTCGGCCAGGTCCTTTTGAACCAGGGCCCACGTGCCGGTGGCCATCTGCGCATTGGTAAAAGCGGCCAGGCCGGCGTTGGGATCGGTCGGTGGTAGAACCTCGACGCCCCCCAGGCGTTCGGCCAGCGCGGCGGCGATCTTTTCCGTGTGGCGCGAAGCCCAAATGCCCGAGCAATTGATGCAGCTGCGGCCGCTGTTGGAGAAAATGCTCTCGACCATCATGTCCAAGAAATCTTCCCAGCGGTCGACGACGTCATCGCCGATGAGGATCTTGGAAAACCCGGGGCCGTGCGCCTGGACGCGCGGGTTGCCTTCATACTGGGCCACTGTCTGAGCGCTGCCGAAAATCATGGCCCGCGGGCTGCGCGTCAGCAGTGCCTGCCCGACGTCGTGGCCGCCCGGGTAGAGGGCAAAGGCCTCCGCAGGCAACCCCGCTTCGATGAAAGCCGAAACCATGCGATAGGGCGTCCAAGGTTCTTGGCTGCCCGGTTTGAGCAGCAAACCGATCTGCAGGGCGACGGCCGGCAACCACAGAGTGTGCACACCCGGCGAGTTATTGGGCAGCACGGCGCCCAACACCGGCGATTGCACCTGGTAACTGACCGTCACGCCGCGTCCTTCTTCGCCGTAGCCCCGGCTGAGGATTTCCAGGTCCAGCCCGCGCGTCAGCGCATCGAGAATGCGATCGATGTTCGCCAGCACGAAGGCGTTCTTGGTCATATTCGAGCGGCACATGTGCTCGGGCAGACCGGTGCTGGCCGACTGCTGATGAATGAATTCGTCGACCGACTGCGACGCTTCGCCGATCGACAAGACGGCCGACTCGAAGAGCTGGCCAGCACGCTTGCAGCGCTCGATCGTCTCGGCCGGTGACATCTGCCGCAGGGCAGCGCGGGCCGCGGCGGCTTTGCGCATGTCCAGCTGCAGCATGCCGCCGTTGACGGTCGAAAGTTTGGCGATCGGTTCGCCGGTGTCAAAGTGATAGATGTCTTGCGTTTCGAGCGACTTGTAAGGCTTTCCCCAACGCAATGCAGGAATCGTTAGCACGCGACAATCTCCAAACTTCCGAAGTCAAAGTACCCGTTTTTTCGCCGCTCCCCTTTCGCAGTGGAGCGGCGCGTTTTGCGGCCTGGTGAACTTGGCCCGCATCTCTGGCTGAGCAGGCTCTTAATAGACG
>JBQCJB010000669.1:0-3084 GCA_051953155.1 Aureliella sp.
CGTGGCCAAGCAGGAAGTATTTGCAAGCAAGCTACGCAACGAGTAAGGCAATGGAATGGAAAACCCTCGTAGACTATTCGTGGCAGTCGAGTTGCCTGACGAGGTCAAGCAGCAGCTGCGAAGGATGCAGGCGGACGCGCCCAGCTTGCGAGCGACGAAGGTCGATAACCTGCATCTGACATTGCACTTCATCGGCGACGCGGACCTGGCGGACCTGAATGTCATCGGGCAAGCGCTCGAATCGATCTCGGCATCCTCCGCGGCTTTCGAATTGAGACTCGCGGGCGTCGGCCGCTTCGGCGGCCGCGGTCGCGAGCTCATCCTATGGGTCGGCGTCGAGCCCTCTCCAGATCTGCAGCAGCTGCACCGTCAACTCGGCTTCTTGCTGGCCGCCGCGGGCGTGAAAGTCGAGACTCGGCCCTACTCGCCTCACATCACGATTGCCCGCGGACGCAGCCCTTGCCGAGCTGAGATCGATTGCTTTCTCGAGCGGCATCGCGATGTCGCTGCCGCGTTCGCAGTCGATTCGATCGCACTTGTCTCGAGCGTGCCGCAGCCCGGCGGGTCTGTCTACCGTGCGGAGCGCGTTTATTGCCTGGACGGACCTCCGCTCGGCGGCGCGTAGTGGCCCACCGCGAAAACCATTTGTCCAGTCCGAACCGGTCTTACGGGCTGTCCGGCTGTTCCAAAAACCACCAATTTCAGCTAGCACTGCTCCACCCGTGAGTATGCGATATGGTTGCCTCCGGTTGGGGGGGTGGCCTCGCCAGGTGGGTCAGAAATTCGTCTGCCGGGAGCGTCGTGCGGGCTAAAAGTGGTGGGCTTGGGGAGTCCGTTTTGCCGCTATGCGAGCAAAACTTTGCCGCCGCGTGGGACTACGCCGGCCACGTAATTTGGGTGGCCCGCGAAGGGCGAATTTCGATTTCAAAATTGGTGGTTGCCCGGGGCGGGGCCAGCGGTCAGACTTGAGTTTGGGCAGGGAAAGCCGCGGCCTCCGAGCATCGGTTTCGGAGGCTGAGTTTGTTGTTTGACAATCGGCTTTCTCGGGTGAAATCCATGGTGGATGTTGATCGCGCTTATAACCAGGTTCGTCGTGAACTTGCTGAAGTTGGTCTGCTGGCGGACGGTGTTTATCTCGACCATATCGAGGTCTGTGTCTCGCGTTATCCCAGTCGCGGCGAGTCGGGATACGTTTTCGAATCGATCGGTGATTGGGGACGATTGGGTTTTCGCCCGGGCGTGATTTATCTGCCCAGCGACATGCCGCAAGCGCCGCGCGTGCCTGGTGCCACGCTCGTCGATACGATCCGGCACGAGTTCGGGCACGCGTGGTATTACACCGACCCGAAATTCTTCCGCGATGAATGGTTCGTGCGGACTTTCGGCGCGCCGTACACCAACTGCAATCCTCGTCCGCTGACTGCCTGGTCGCGCCAGATTCTGGGCAATCGACGTTTCCAAGCCGCGCTATCCCGGTGCCGCAGCGACAACGGTCGCCGCCGCGTCCGCGAAGAGCACTTCCGACGCGATTTCATCTCGGATTACGCATCGACGTGCGCTTGCGAAGATTTTGCGGAAACGTTCATGTATTTTCTCAAGTACCGCAACTCGCTCAGCCGCTTTGAATCACGGCCGGTCGTTGCCAAGAAGATGCGTTCGGTCGAACGAGCTGTCGCTCGCGCTGCCCAGCGCATTCGCTCTGGTCGCAGCCAGGGACGTTGGCGGGCACGCAGTGCCTAACGGGCAACTTGCGTAACGGGCAACATGTGCACTAGAAAGGCTGGGATGCTGGGCCGTGAAGCCAAAGGCCAGATCGGTTTGGGCAGCCCGCGGCATCCACGTCGCGCGGCTGGCCTTATTGGCAGCCCTGGTTGTGGGGCTGCATCAGCTTGCAGCTCGCGGCACCTCGTCGACGCTCGCGCCGTCCCTCGATCTGTCCGTCGTTCAATCCGCTCTGCCGGCCGCGGCCCAGTTGGAAAGAGTTCCCGGCGAGGCGGCGCTGTGGCGAGTTCTCGATAAGGACAGTCGGCAACTGGCACTGGCGGCCACCACATCGCCCAAGGGAGATGTCATCTCAGGCTATGCCGGGCCGAACAACGTGCTGTTGCTGATGGACGACCAGCAGCAGGTCACGGCCGCTCGGCTGATCGCGAGCCACGATACGCTCGACCACGTCAATCGCGTCCGCCATTCGGACGCTTTCTGGGAGGAGTTCGTTGGCTGGCAAGTCGGCCAGCCGCCCCCGGGGCAGCTCGACGGCGTCAGCGGCGCGACGCTGACCAGCTTGGCCATTGCCGAAGCCGTCGCCCTGCGGCTGGGCGGCGAGCGGCCGAGCCTCCGCTTTCCCGAAGAGGTCACGCTCGATGAAGTCCAGGCGCTGGTCGATGGAGCGACTTCCCTCCAGCCAGACCCGCAGCGGCGCGGCGTCAGCCAGGTGCTCGACGCCGCGAGCAGGCCGATCGCATCGATCCTGCGCACCGGCCCGCTGGTCGACAGCGTCGTTGGTTACCAGGGACCTGCGGAGTTGTTGCTGGTGCTGGACGATCGTGACATCGTGACCAAGATTCGCCTGCGGCGGAGCTTTGATAACGACCAGTACGTGCGCTATACGCGGCAGGAAGCATCGTTCTGGGCAAAATTCGTCGGTCGATCGCTGGACGAACTCAGCCGCATCGACTTGGCCGCCGAAGAGGTCGAGGGTGTTTCAGGGGCGACGATGACGTCGATGGCCGTCGCCGAGACGATCCGCCAAGCCGCCCAGCGGCATCTCGACGCCCAGGCTAAGGCTCAGCAGCCGGACCAGCTCCCGCAGCGCGATTGGAACTGGTCAATCGGCGAAGCCAGCACCGCGTTGGTAGCGTTGCTGGTACTGCCGTGGAGTCTTTCGCGCTTTCGCGGGCAGCGCACGTTGCGCTGGCTGTGGCAAATTCTCTGCTTGGTCGCCATCGTAGGGCTGAGCGGAAATCTGCTTTCGCTGGCGCTGTTGGGTGGCTGGACGCGGACGGGACTGCCGATGCGGTTGGCGCCGGGCTTGGCCAGTCTGGTCATCGTTGCGCTGGCGGCACCGGCCGTCTTGGGGCGAAA
>JBQCJB010000670.1:0-6368 GCA_051953155.1 Aureliella sp.
GGCGGGCTGGACTCTCTTCCCGCATCGTCCGAGGGTTCTGGCAACTGCAGCGCAGAGGTACGAACGTCGCCGGAATCGCCGGCCATCGGCAGACCGGGCCCGGGCGGCGGCAGTTGGCGGTCGCGCGCGAACTGTTCGAGCAGACGCTGGGCTTGCTGGCGTTCGAGCGGATCGGCGAGCGTATGTTCGATCAATTCCCTGGGGATGCTGTCCCAGTCGGGCAGCGGCAGATCGCCGAATTTGTCTTTCCAGGCTTCATAGGCGCTTGCCAGCTGCTGGAGCTGGTCGACGGGCAACTCGTTCGCTTCGCTGCGGCCGCCGGCGGGCGCGACCGCTCCGCGAAGTTCGCGCAGCCGCTCCAACTGCCAGTACGCATGGTTTTGGCCACTGCGCGGAAGGGGCAACCAGCGCTGGGCCGGACGGTCGGCGGTCTCCCGCGAGCGCTCAACCTGCGCGGACAGTTCTCGGCTGGCTGCAAGCACCAGCAGGCTACTCAGCCAAACAAGAATCAGACGCCGCATATTTTCTTTCGATGTTGCAATCGGTCTTCTCCCAGCCGTTGGTCGCGTCCTCTTATAGTACCGCTTTCCTGACAGCGAGTCGTGCGTTTTCCACTTTCCCAGGGTCCATTTGAACTGCACGTCCGGCTTTCCCGCGGCGTCCGAGCGACGGAACGCCACTTGCATTGCCACTGCCAGTCTCCGATCGCCCGGTCGTCGATCCCGACGGCGCGGGTGGTCGGTCGCAATCACGCCGAAATTCAATTCCAGCATTCGACTCTTGCAGAAAGGTGGCAGCTATGTCCAGTGGAGCGTACCGAATGGGCCAAAGCAGTTCTTGGGACAAAGCCGAACAGCATTCCGAAGGCTTTTTGGCTCGGGCCATCGAAGAACAGACGGCCAAGCTTCCCTCCGACACCTTTTTGTGGGCAGCCGGCGCTTCGATCGTCGCCTCGCTGACGCTGAAGATGATGGACAAAGATCACGCGGCGCTGTTCGTCGGCCAGTGGGCGCCTACGTTCTTGATCCTTGGCCTGTACAACAAAGTCGTCAAGGTCGCCGGTTCCGATCGCGTGCACGCGTCATAGTTGCGAGCCAAGCACTGGCTACGGCGGCATCGTCGATCGATGCAGCTGGACTCGCACGCCGGTTTTCACTTTGTCCGTGGGATGCAGGATAACTTGATCCTCGGGCGTCAAGCCGCTGAGGATCTCGGTTTCCGCGCCGTTCGACGAACCGACGGTTACGTGCGTCAGTTGCGCGCTGCCGTCCGCCACGCGAAAGACACACCACTGCGACTGTTCGCGAAACAGAGCGCCAGCGGGGATTTTTAGCGAGTCGGCGGCAGTCGTCGACACGACGATCCGCGCCTCGACTCGATAGCCGTCGCCCAGCGTCTGCCGCTTGGTCCACGGATCGACAAAGTCGGCGATGACCTTCACGCGTTTCCCCTCGACGCCGAGCGCCGATATTTTGAGAAAGGCGGCCGGTTCCACGCGTCGGACCAGCCCCAGCAACGGCTGCTCGCCTCCCCAGTGTTCGATCCAGACCTTGTTGCCGGGCCGCATGCCGACGGCATCCATCGACAATACGTCGACGGTGATTTCCATATCGCGGGGATCGCCGATCTCGATCAGCGGCGTGCCTGCGCTGACGTAGCCGGCATCTTCGCGATGCACGTTCAGCACCAGGCCGTCGATTGGCGAAACGATGTCCAGCGGCGGTTGCGGCTCGGCATCGGGCGAACGTTGGAACTGCCGCAGCGCGACGTTGGCCAGGTCGAGTTCGAAACCGGCCACGCGGCGGGCGAATTCCGCAGCTCGAAGTTCGGCTCCGGCGACGCGTTGGCGATGCTCCGCTTCGTCGTATTCCGCTCGTGATATCGAGTTACCTGCGATCGCTTCGCGGGCTCGCGTGTAATCATGTTCGGCCAGCTCGAGAACTTCTTTTGCTCGGCTGACCGCCGCATCGGCTTGCTCGACGCCGGCGCTCTTCGCCAACACGCGCATTTCGGCCTCGGCTCGCACGCGGGCATCCAGCAGCGCAGGCTCGCCCGGTTCAATCTGAACGAGCATGGTCTGGTTGCAAACCACCGGGTCGCCCGGCTCCAGTTCGACTCGCTGCATGTCACCGTCGACCGGTGATACGACTAAGTAACGCTCGCGGATCCGAGTTTCGCCATCGTCATCGACAGTCACTTCCAGCGAGCCGCGGACCGGACTGACGACCTCGACCGGAACGGGCTGCGGATAGAAACCGTATACCAGCAGCCCCAGCAACACGGCTCCGGCAACAAACCACGGTAGTCTCCTGACGAAGAACTTCATCACTCGGTCGCTTTGAGCACGGAGAGCATGTCGATGTTGTCGAGCATCCGCCGCACATACAGGGCGGAGAATGTCGCGGCCAACAGGATGACCACAGTGGCGTATGCATACGTGTCGCGCTGAATGACCAGTGGAAAGCGATGCGTCTCGGTGTCCAGCGCCAGCGTGGTCACATAGGCGAAGCCGTAACCCAGCGGCAGTCCCAGCGGAATGGCGAGCAGAGTGATGATGGCTAATTCCGCTAAAAGGATCGTCGACACTTCGGAGCGTGTAAAACCCATGACGCGCAGCGTGGCCAGATCGCGAGCCCGTTCGGTCAAGGTTATGAGCGCACAATTATAGATGACACCCAGAGCGATCGCCGATGCAAATAGGGCATTGACCGTGCGCATCAAACTGGTGCTCTCCGATACCGTGCTGCGGAACGTGTCCATGGCGGCCGTCTTGTCCTGCACGCCGACGATCGTCGGCAATTGTTTGACCTGGCCATACAGTTTCGTCAATTCCAGCGAATCGACTTCGACGAATGCTCCCGAAAGGCGTTCCCCTTCGCGGAGAAACGCGTGCAATTGGTTGCGATTGATGTAAGCGGCCGGCGCGGTGAAGTTTGGGAAAACCTGCGAAACGCGGAGGCTGCGCTGCCTGGTCGAACCGTCCAGCACTTCGACGATCACTTCTTCGCCGCGTCCCACGTCCAACATCTCCGCCAATTTCTGCGTGATCGTCAACCCGGCGTTTGCCGGCAGCTGCACCGGCTGCTGCCGATCGTCCAGCACGCGGAATAGTTCGGGACTTTCGTCCAGCCCCATCAGGCTCAGCCGTTCGTGCCGGGGCCCGCACTTGAGGCGAACCGGCACGCTGCGAAAGGGTTCGACGCGTCGGACTCCGGGCAAGTGAACTACGTCATGCAGCGCCCGCGGCGAGAGAGTCTCGTGAAACGTGAGCGTCACGTCCTGCCGCTGCACGGCTTCGAATTGGTAGTCGATCACATAGTCGATCGCGTCTTCGACGAACGCACCGAGTATGACGACCGCCAAGCCCATGGCGATGCCCAGGACCGATAGGCTGGTCGCCCAGCGATTGGCCTCGAGTCGGCGAACGACCATCCGACCGGTCGGCGACAACCACCGGACGATTCCGCGACTGCTGGTGAACAGGCCGCGATACGGAGGCGGAGTTTCCGGCTGCATTGCCACGGCGGGCGGAAGCCGCGTCGCGTTGCGAATGGCCGAGTAGGCTCCCAGCAGCGAGGCGCACAAACCGAGCGCGCCGGCTGCCAACGCATCGCTGGCGGAGAATTCATGATAGATCTGCGGGAAACGGAAGAATCGCGCGTACTGGCCAGTCAACCACCAAGACAACCGCATGCCTCCCAGCCAGCCGAGAATCGCTCCGACAATCACCAGGATCAAAACCAATTTGGCGTAATAAAACCCGATTTCCCAAGATCGGTAGCCGAAGGCGCGCAGCGTCGCGATCTGCTCTTTCTGTTGATGGACCAAACGCGAGAAGACGATATTGAACAGAAACGCAACCACCGACAAAAAGATCGACGGCGTGACCAGCGCCATCGTCCGCATCTGGTGCATTTCGTCCGACACGCGGCTGTGCGATTCCTGATCGTCGCGACCATAAGCGCCGATGCCGCCGTAGGCTTTGGTCAGCAGATCGACCTGTGCGATCACGCCGTCAACCGAAGCTCTCGGTTGCAACTTGAGAGAGGCGTCGTTGAAGGCGCCCTCCATATTGAAAGCCGTCGCGATCTGCCGCTCGGGCAGCCAGATGACCCCGAAACGGCGATTGTCGGTAACCAACAGCCCCGGTTGCACCGCGTAGACGTACTCGGGAGACATGCCCAGCCCGACGATGTGCAGCCGCTGTTTGCGCCCGCCAATGACCGCCATCAAACTATCGCCCGGAAGCAGCCCATGGGCTTCGGCGAAGATCTCGCTGACGACGACTTCGATCCGCCCGTATTCATTGGGAAATCGTCCTTGCCGCAGGTAGACTCCATTCAGACTGGTCGCCTGGTCACCCGAGATCGAGACCAGGCGGCAGGACGCCGGTTCGATCATCTCGGGAATGTCCAGCAGCACATCACGAACGATCCGCGCTTCGGCTCGTTCGACGCCGGGGATCTCGGCCAACCGGCGGACCAAGTGCTTGGGAGCTCGGACCAGTTGCACGAAGACGTCGGCGAAGTGGTACTGCTGGTAGTAACGCTGGCGGCTGATGTCGACCGAGCGCATGCTGCTGGTCGACATGACGAAGGTCGCAATCCCGCAGGCCATCAGCAGGCAGACCGCCAGGCCTTGCCGCCAGATCCGCAGCGTGTCGGCAATCAGGAGTCGATTTAGGCCTTTCATCTGCAGCTCGCTCTGGAAGCTACCACACCAATTCGTCAGCCGATTTTTTGGTCGCATTGCGACGGATGTTCGCGACGCGGCCGTCGGAAAGTTGAATGACGCGATCGGCCATGTCGGCGATCGCGGCATTGTGCGTGATCACGACCGTCAGCGTCCCAAGTTCGCGGTTGATCCGAGCGATGGCCGAGAGCACGATCGCGCCGGTCCTGACGTCCAGGGCGCCGGTCGGTTCGTCACACAATAGCACGTCGGGACGCTTGCCGATGGCTCGGGCAATGGCCACTCGCTGCTGTTCGCCGCCCGAAAGTTGGGACGGATAGTGATCTTTGCGATCGACCAGGCCGACCAGCCGCAGGGCTTCGATCGGCTCGAGTGGAGCTTTGGCAATATCGGCCACCAGGGCCACGTTCTCCAGAGCGGTCAAGCTGGCGATCAGGTTGTAGAACTGGAAGATGAAGCCGACGTGATCGCGACGAAACATGGTCAAGGCCTGCTCGTCGGCCTTGGTCAGATCCTGCGATCCGAACACGACACGACCGGCGGTCGGCAAGTCGAGACCGCCGACGATATTCAGGAGCGTCGACTTGCCGCTGCCCGAGGCGCCCAGGATGACGATGAATTCGCCGGCAAAAAAGTCCAGATCGATCCCGCGCAGGGCATGCACGTCGACGTCGCCCATGCGATAGACCTTGGTAATCGCCTCGATGTGCAGCACCGGCTGGGACTCGCCGGCGGCGGGCAGAGCTCCCCCCGGCGCGGGCGTCTGAATGGAACCGGAATCCGAATTTCCCACCTGTGCGGCCCTTGAGGTTGATGGCGATCGATTCTTTCCGGGAAAGAGGGGCGGCCGAGGCAGCCCGTGCGCGAGGAGCGTCCAATATTTCCCAGGGCTTGCAATATAAGGGTATTGGCTCCGGATGTTGCAGAATTTGACCCTTGGCCTGCTTGAGGAAAATCGCATTATGACCGCCGAACGTCCCAATACCGAACGCAAAGCCCTGCAGATCAACCTCGACCCGCGGCGTTACGGATCGTTTGCAGAGATCGGCGCCGGTCAGGAAGTCGTGCGTTGGTTCTTCCGAGTCGGCGGAGCCGCCGGCACGATCGCCAAGAGCATGTCGGCCTACGACATGTCGGTCAGCGACGCAATCTACGGCCGCTGCGACCGCTACGTGTGCCGGCAGCGGCTAGAAGCCATGCTCGATCACGAGCACTCGCTGAATATCGAACGCCTGCGCGAGAGCCGCGGTGACACCACTGCCTTCTTCGTGTTCGCCGATACCGTTTCGGCCCGCAACTTCAAGGGGACGAACGATTGCCACGGTTGGATGGGCGTGCGCTTCCAGGCCCACCCGCGCGACCAGGACAGCCAAATCATCATCCACGTGCGCATGCTCGACACCGAGAACGCGGCCCAACAGGAGGCCCTCGGCATCGTGGGCGTCAACCTGCTCTACGGCGCGTTCTTCCTGAACCATGAACCGGAACAACTGATCGAATCGCTGCTGGATAATCTCAGCACCCGCCGCATCGAAATCGACATGATCGAGTTCAAAGGCATTGCGTTCCGGCACGTCGACAACCGCGTGATGAGCCTGCGGCTGGTACAGCTGGGATTGAGCGATGCGGCCATGTTCTCGGCCAGCGGCGAGGTTCTGCAACCGTCGGAAGTCCTT
>JBQCJB010000671.1:0-8759 GCA_051953155.1 Aureliella sp.
GAAGACGGCCTTCTCACCAGCCTGCTTTTTCTTGTGAGACAGCGTCTCCGCCAGTTGAGCGGCCTGGGCGCGCTCGGCTTCCGGCCGCTTGGCGATCTGCTGTTGAACCAATTCAATTTGCTGGCGAATGCTGGCCAGGACCGGATGATTTTCTCCGACCGTATTGAGATACTGCTTCTCTTCCATCCGCAATCGAAACAGGTCGGATCGCTCCATCCGCTCCGATTCGAGTTGTTGGGTGGCCAGGTTGTAGCCCAGTGGATCGTTCGCAGCAAAGGGCGTCGGTTGGTCGACCACTTCGCTGTTGGACAGCCACATCAAGATGGCGTCCGCATCGCGATGGCCGTCGCGCGCTCGCTCGGCATGACTAAGTTTGGACTCGAGCAAGGACCGTTCGGTCGCTAGTGCCGACAGCCGAGCGTTGAGCTCCTGTAGGTTGTTGGCAAAAGGATTGACCGCCCCTTCGCTGGTCCATACCAACGGCATGTCGATCTTTTCGCGGCTCTCGTCGCGTTTCTTTCGCAGCTCGGCATAAGACTTGGCGACCTTGTCTTGGGCCTCCATCATCAGTTTGTAAATCTCTTGGCCGACCGTGCGATATTCCTCGCTGAGGTAATCGCTGTAGCCATCGACGATCGCATTGACGACGATCGAACTGAGTTCCTGGTCTTCGCAAACGAAGCTGATATTGATCAGCGTCGTGCTGGCTTCTTTGGCTCCGGGGGTGACGCTCAAGCGACGGCCGGCTGCAACCCAGGCGGCAATGTCTGGAGGCGACATGCCTTTGACACTGGCGTTATCGCTAGCCGCAATCTTTTCTGCCGCCATGCGGAGCACGCGCTCGCTGCTGATGACCATCGACTCGTCTTGCCGCGAAACCTGCATCGCCTCGTCCGGGTTAAAGGCCTGCATGCGCGAATTGGAGTTGGGCAGGATAGGCGAGACGACTTGGACCAGGGCCGTGGCGATGTACTGCGGGGGCTGGCGAGTGTAGTAAAGGTAGCCGAGCGCCATCCCGATCAGGGCACCCAAAATCGGCAGGAATTTCCACCGCCACAGCACGCGAACAATGTCAAATCCTTGCGCGTCGGGCGCGGTCGGGGCGACCGCCGAGCGAACCGGGCCGGAGACGTTGTTGCTATGGATATCCATGTTCGAATCGTTCCCTTGGGGTTTACTTGTCACCAGCGGCGGAGGGGCCAGAATTGCCGACGCAGCGCGGAGCTAATACGAGCTACTATACTTTCCGAGAACTGACGGTAGTGAACTCGTGCGGCAACTTCCCGGGCTGGGAGGTTTGTTCCGATGGAATAATCGCGCGAAACGTTCCATGCTCTCGATCGCTCGTCCCCAACACTCCCGCCCTAGCCGGCATAGATTAAAGCGGCAGGAGCCTGACGAGGTACTCAGGATTATATCGACTCAGGGTTTCTGGTCTAGCGATTGGGTCCAATTCGCCATTTCGGTGCGGTAGCGTGGGTCCTGGGGCGCTGCGTCGATGCAAGCCTGCAGTTCCTGCCTCGCCTTTTGAAAGCTACCCACAGCATGGTAAGCCTGGGCCAGCTCGAAACGCAGGTCGAGCCGGTTGCGGGCCGTGGCCACAGCTTTCGTCAGCAGGCTGATGCGCAGCTGGTCTTCGCCTAGCCGCTGAGCCACCCAGGCCAGATCGGCCCAGCCTGCGGAGCCCAGCCCGGTCGCGTTGTCCTTGAGCTGCTGCAATTGGGCCGCAGATAGTCGCTGCTCGATGAGCTGATCGACCAGCGGACCGGTCCCCTGGCCCGCCGCTAGCTGGCGGCATATGCTCGCCAGAAAAACCGGATCGTCGGGTATCAGTTCCAGCAGGTCGTCGGCGGTGACAAACTGGGCCAACGGTTCCAGCGCGACGAAAATCTCCTGGCGGTAGAGGCCGACTGCTTGGCGGATCAGGCGGAGGCCATCTTCTTTGTCGCCATCTTGTACTGCCGTAATTCCAGCTTTCACCAGCATCCGGGTATTGTTGCCGGCAAGATGCGCGAGCATGCGCCCGAGCACCGAGCGTTGATAACAGGTTAGCTTCCCCGTATCGCTGATCAGTAAGCCCCAAACCGCCCGCTCGTCCAGGGGACAGGCTTCCAGCGCTTGGTCAAAGTGTTCGAAACTGCCATCGGCCAAACGAAGCCCCGCCACATCGTGCCGGATGGCCGCTTGCAAAGGTGCTACGCGCGGATCTTCTGATCGGAGAAACTGCGTCATCTGCTGCGGGGTGGCCAGTCGCCAACGCTCCAGCGACGTCAACGAAACATCGCGCTCGAGCCAGCCGGACCAGTCGACCGACGCCGCCGCTTGCCGGTGCCAAAGCAGCTGTTGGGCACGACCGGCCTGCAGAGCCACTTCCGAGTGCTCCCCATGCTGCTCGATCGCCGATGCGACCAACCGCCGGAGGTCACCGAAGTCGAATTCCTTGGCGTCCTGCGGTTGGTTCGCGTCGAACTGTTCCTCTTGCTCGTCTTGTGCGTCGTCGAGGCTCAGCGCCTGGTCGAAGGGCAGGTCCTCGAGTTTATCGACATGGTGCTGCAGGCGTTCGGCGATCGCGTAACCGCGGGCGCTGTCCACGCCGCCCAGCATGCACAACAGGCAAGCGACGGCGACCAGGCTGTGCAAAACGATTCGGCCGCGCGAGCGTTCGGGGTGAGGCACTTGCGGCTCGCGCCGCGCGTCGCGGTGCAATCTTTCACCGTTGGAGGAGCGATGCTTCGGTTCGTGTTCGACCCGTCGGCAGCGTCCCAGAAAAGCGCCCACCAACACCGCATAGGGTAGAAAGATGCCTGGCAGGATCAACCGAAAGTCGACCAACGAGTGGAGAAATAGTGCGGTGGTGGAGAAGATGGTCGCAATCAACAATATGTTCTCGCCACGGTCGGCGCTATGCCGGCCGAGCTTACGCACGACCATCCCCAAGCCCACCAAGGCCAGACCGATGCCGACAAAGCCGGTCTCGCTGAGAATTTCCAAGAAAAGATTCTCGGCGTGATAGAACCAGGCATTCGGACCGTGGTCATGAAACGGCAGCAGCGCGAAGTGGTAGGTCCCCAACCCCGAGCCTGCCAGGCCGTACCACTGGAGCGACGCGAGCGTGTATTGCCAGACGAGAAAACGTCCTTCTCGGCCCGTGTAGGCCGCTTCGTTCAAGTCTTGCATGCGTGCCATCACGGCCGAGTCGAGACCGAAGAAACTCAAAACGCCGATGACGGCGACGACGAGCACGGCTGAGACTGTCGCAGTTTGAGCCACGCCCCGGCGATCGCCAATGGCCAGGCACAACGTCACCAGGCTGGCGCCGAAGCATGCGATCGCGCCGCCGCGGCTTAGGGTGGCCAGCGTGGCCACCAGCAGCAGCGCCAGCGCGGCGATGCAGCTGACGGCCGGCGTATTTAAATCGATGAAGATGTCCTCCATGCGATTGCGCAGTCGCCCTTCCCAACTGGCCGAAGGATAGGTGACTCGATATTCTTTGCGACGTTTCTTTTTCTGAGTTCGAAAGGCCACTCCCAGCAGCGCTAGCACGGCTCCAATCGCCGTGGCAAAGAAGTCGGGCGCCGAGTTGCGAGAAATGAAGGTCGAAAAGGAGATGCTGCGCATGTCGGGCAGCAGCGTCCAGTCGTTCCAGGAGACGGCTTGCACCAAACCGAGAAACGCGTTGGCCAGGCCGCTCGCCGCCAAAGTTATGGCCAGCGCGATCGCCCATTTTCGCTCCACCAGGAACAAACTGGCCGACCACACGGCCACCACCGCTAGTGCGAGCACTGCCAAGCTGCCCCGCGTCTGCTCGGGCAAAATGCTCAGCGTCCGCGATTGGGATGCGTCGGGCCAGAGGCTCTGGGTGCTGCTGGCGGTATCCTGTTTGGCCGAAGTCTGAGCTGAAGTATCCGGGGGCAGATCGCGGCGAGCCTCTGCGTTCATTTGCCGAACAAAGTGCTGGGTGCTGGAAAGTCGCGAGGCGAGGGGCTCGGGCAGCGGCACTAGTTGCATGGCCACCAGTGCGAGGAAGCCGAGCATCGGCCATGTCAGCGACGTGCCGCCGCCGGCGCGGCGCGGTGACAGGCAGGCAGCCAGCCAGGAAAGGCACGTCAGCGCGACACCAATAACAATGAGCCAAACCTGGCAGCTCCAGAATTGGCCGCCATAGATCCAAGGCGTCACGGCGACCAAGGCAAGCAAGATCAGTCGAGCCGCCCAGGCGGCTGCGTAATAACCACCAATTCTCACGTTGTCTAGCACGCCGTTCCCCTGCTGGCTGATCGCGATCCCTGTTTCAATCTCAACAGCTTAAACGAGCCCCGCTGCGGTTTGTCCCGCGAACTTCGGCTCTCTTGACCAGCTTACCTTCCGCTGGCGAACGGATTGAGAATCGATCGTCGGGCCGCGGCGCTCCATGGGTTGAATCCCATGCAACCCCAATAAATCGGAAAATTGTTCAACTCGGTAAGGCTTATCAGGCGATGTTAGAGCCTAGCTGATAGTCGGCGCGTCGGTCGCCCGCCCCCGGACGGGTGGCGTCCGCCGTCGATCGTTGGGCTGCGAACAAATGAGAGCCGACGCGCCGCGTTCGAGCACGAGCGCTGGGAAGTGAAATCTTGGGAGCAATCATGATGAGGTTGGAAAAGAGGGCGAGGACAGCCCAGCGAGCGGCGCGCCGACGGACGCCTCGCTCGCGGATGTTCCAGGCTGCTGCCTTAGCGGTTGCGCTGCTGGCCAGTGGCTCGACCGGCTGTTCACTCGTGCATAACTTCGGCGAATCATTCCGCTATGACAACACGTGGAACGACGCGGCGATGAAGATTCGCAGTCGCTCCATGTCGGCTCGCAACTGGCATCGCCATAAGAACCGCTACTGCAACGAAGCCTGCCTCGACGATTTCTGCGCAGGCTATCGTCAAGGATATGAAGACGTCGCTGCCGGTCGCTCCAACGGGTGCACCCCGAACTTCCCACCGCGCGATTACTGGGGTTGGAAGTATCAATCGGCCGAGGGACAGAAAAAGGTCTCCTCTTGGTTTGCCGGCTATCCGCACGGCGCTCGAGCCGCAGAAGAGGAAGGCGTTGGCAACTGGTCGCAGATTCAGATGTCGAGCAATCTGCAGGCGCAGTTCGTCGCGGCTGGAAAACTGCCTAACCAGGGACACGCCGTCTATCCGATCACCGAAGTCCGCGGTGGGCCAGCCGTTGGCAGCCCGACACCTGCCGGAGTTCCGCTCAGCGCCAACGGCCAGATGCCCGCAGCCGCTGTGCCCCAGGGCATGCCTGCTGTGCCAGTGCCGACCTCCGCGTCGACCATGCCCGTGCCTGTCGGTTTGACCCGCTGAGAACGTATTCCATCAACGCCAGTCATTTAATGCACAATGCCCCTCGCAGTGCCATCGCTCAAGGTTGAGCTGTGGTGGGTGGGTTTGGCAGCAGGGATGCCATGATGATCAAACTCGGACTTTTCGCGAAATCGGCTCTGGCAGAGACTCGCTCGGTGCGCCGCGTGCGGCGCAGTTGGCGAGGACTCGTGACCACCTTGATCCTGGGATTGGGCTCGACCGGTTGTACCAGTCTGACCCAGCCGATCAGCGGTGTGCCGTCCAATCGCTTGCCGCCGCAGTTTTTCGCCGAAGAGAAAAACAATCTGGTACCGATCGACTTCTCGCTGCTCGGTCAAGAACCGCCGCGGCAGTACGTGCTGGATAAAGGCGACGTGCTCGGCATCTATGTCGACCGCGTGCTGCCATTCACCGAACCCGATGCGGTGCCGGTGATGCCGCCCGTGAATTTCCCGACCGAGAAGAGCACGCTGCCGCCTTCGACAGGTTTTCCGTTTACCGTTCTCGAGGACGGCACCATCTCGCTGCCCTTGCTGCAGCCGCTGAAGGTCCGCGGGCTGACGCTCGACCAGACCCGCGATCTGATTCGCCGGGCCTATGTCGAAGCGAGAATTTTGAAGGAAGACAACAACCAGTTCGTCAGTCCAGTGGTGACGATGATTCGCGAACGCGTCTACAACGTGGTCGTGATCCGCCAAGACATGGGCATGGGCGGCACGCCGATCCAGCAAAATACGATGGGCCGCGGCGTTCAAGGCGCCGACCAGAGCGCTCGCGGAAACGTAGTCAAACTGCCTGCTTACCAGAATGACGTGCTGCACGCACTAATGGAGACCGGCGGCTTGCCTGGTCTGACGGCCAAGAACGAAGTGAAGATTTTGCGGGCCAGCCGCGCCGACCAGTCGGCTCGCGCCGCCTTCATGCGCCAATACGCCGAGATGATCGCCTGCCATACCGATCCGTGCTCGTGTCCGCCTCCGATTCCCGACGATCCGACCGCCCTGCGAATTCCGCTGCGACTGCCGGCCGGTGCTGTTCCGAGCGTACGTCCTGAAGATGTGCTCTTAGAAGAAGGCGATATCGTTCTGGTCGAATCGCGAGACAACGAATTCTTCTACACCGGTGGTTTGCTGCCGGCTGGCCAGTGGCCCCTGCCCCGCGACTATGATCTCGACGCTCTCGGCGCTATGGCCATAGCCGGTGGCGGCGTCTCTGCGACCCGCAATGGAGGGGCCATGGGAGGAGGTTTGGGCGTCCAGTCATTCGGCGGCGTTCCACCCGGGCGGCTGTACATCCTTCGTCGCACCCCCTGCAAGGGTCAAATCGCAATCGAAGTCGATCTGGCCACGGCCATCAACAACCCCGGTGCCCGGCCCATCATCCAGCCTGGCGACACCTTGATCCTGCAGTACCGCCCCTGTGAAGAGGCCCTGAACTTCGGATTAGGCACCTTCTTTACCTACGGTATCCAGCAACTGCTAACTAATAGGAACTAGTTGCTAGCGGTAAGAGGCCAGCGAACTAGTACTAGAAGAGAAAAAGTGAGCCAAGCCCGCGGGGAAGCCTGCGGGCTTGTTTCGTTCGATGGAGCCGCGTCGGACTCGCAATTCGGTGCGCGGGTGAACGCAGTCAAGCCCCGGAACCATGCGGCGGTTCGGCCGCCTCGTCGGCAGGGCATTCTTTCGGCATATCTGCCCAAATTCGCAGATTTGGATTAGACTACTTCGCTAGACGATTCGCTCTAACGGAAAATGTCGCTGCGAACTGGACGTGCGTTGGTGGGCTAACGAGACTCGGATCTTAGCCTCCGATCGTTCGTCCTCCAGTCGTGCTCCTTCGGTGGCCATCTGCAATGGATCTTGCGGACGGCTCGGTTTGGAATGCCGGGACTGGAAACGCCAACTGCTGAGAGACACCCTCATGCCGACCTATGTGACAGCGCTGCTGGGATCGTTTATCGTCGCTCTGCTTGTGACCCCGGTGGTTCGCTCCGTAGCCATTCGCTGTGGGATCGTCGATCGCCCGGATCCGCGGCGCAAATTGCACGTTCGCGTCGTGGCTCGCGCCGGGGGTGTCGGAGTGTTGGCAGCGACGCTGGCCGGTTGCGCTCTGGCCCTGCTCCCCTATTACCGACCTCTTACTCTGCAGGCGATGTTGCCGTTTTTCGGGATCGCCCTGGCGATGTTCGGCGTGTGTCTGCTGGGACTGGCCGACGATATCTGGACGCTCCGCGGCCGTCAAAAGTTGCTCGGTCAGGTAGTACTGGCGATGCTGTTGGTCTTTGCCGGCTTCCAGGTCAACGCAGTCACCATTTTTGGCCTGCATGTCCAACTGGGGATTCTGGCGATTCCGATGACGGTGGTGTGGCTACTGGCCACGACCAATGCACTGAATTTGATCGATGGTTCCGACGGCTTGTGCTCGACCGTCGGGGCGATCATCACCGGATCGCTCGGCATCATGGCCGCACTGGGTGGCAACGATGCCGAAGCCGCCGTGGCCTTTGCGATGTGCGGCGCGTTGATCGGCTTTCTGGTGTTCAACTTTCCGCCGGCCAGTATTTTTCTGGGCGATTCGGGCAGCCTGTTGGTCGGAATGATTTCCGGCGCGTTGGCCATCCGTTGTGCACTGAAAGGTCCGACCACCGTCGCGATGGTGGCGCCGCTGGCCATTCTGATTATTCCGCTGTTCGATTCGTTGATGGCTATCGTCCGGCGCAAGTTGACCGGGCGCAGCATCTATACGACTGATCGCGCCCATCTGCATCACAATCTCAAAGAGCGCGGTTTCTCTGATGTTGGCCTGCTCGCCGCGGCGGGCTCGCTGTGCGGGTTCGCTTCGCTCGTCGCGATTGGCGGCACCCTGCTCGGCAACGACTTCATCGCCGCGATTGGTGCGATCGGTGTGCTGGTCGTGTTGATCGCTTCGCGCGTCTTCGGGTTTGCCGAGATGATGCTGGTTGTTCGGCGGCTGAGCCAGTTTTGTCAAAGCATGCTGCAACCGGCAGCCACTGCCGATCGCGCGGTTCGCCATCAGGCCGTACGGCTGCAGGGCTCGCGCAACTGGGAAATTGTCTGGGCGACGCTGACTGAGTTTGCCGAGCGTCAAGGACTTTGCCGGGTGCATTTGGACTTGAACGTGCCCTGGTTGCACGAAGGCTTTCATGCCACTTGGCAGCGCAGCCGCCTGCCCGACCGGCTCGAGCGCTGGTCGACGTCGTTGCCGATCCATACCGACGGCCGCGTTCTGGGCCGCTTGGATGTAACCGGTCCGGTGCCATCGGGTCGCAACTTCGAAGCCCTAACGCAGCTTGCTAACATTCTCGAAGATCTCGAACCGCAGATCGAAGGCTTGCTGAGCGAGCCGATTCTCACGGCGCCGGTCGTCTCGATCGAACCGGCGACGGCCGAAGTCGAC
>JBQCJB010000672.1:0-5500 GCA_051953155.1 Aureliella sp.
CGACTCGGCGGGCCGCATACTGATCGCTGATTACGTGCGATGGGAACAGGATGGCTTCCAGCACTTCGGTGCGAGTAAAGCGTTTGGCGACGGCCGTCAGGTCCGGGCCGACCTGTTTGCCGCTGGCGCCCAGGCGGTGGCAGGCGGCGCACTTGGCTTTCTGGAACGCAGCCTGGCCATGTTCGATATTGCCCGACTTGCCGTCGTTGGAATTGAAGTACTCGACCAGCGTCTCGAGATTCCATCGCGAGCCCGAAGGGACGCTCGGCAGGACAGCTTCTAGCCGATCGGGATAGGTCGTGGCGAACCATTTTTGCCAGGGTGCCATGCGGCTGGCGTCTTTCTCGGTCGGAGCCGGGAACTCATTGCCAGTCCAGTGCTCGAGCAACTTGATCGCGGGCTTGGGATTTTCGCCTTCTTGTTCCATGCGCAGACCGTGCAGAATGACTTCGCGCATCGCTTCGGGATCGTCGGCCGCGACATCGACGCGGCAAAGCGCCTGCATGACTTCGGCCACCGCATATGATTCGAGGTTCGGCAAACTGCGAATCAGGTAATCCCAGTTCTCGCCGGCCGGCTTTTGCGAAAGTCCCAGCGCGATCGCCTGGCGACGTTCGGGACTGCGGAGCCAGGCTGCCCGCAGGTATTCGAGCGATTCCTCGTCGCCGCTCTGCGAAAGCATAGCGACAATTCCGGTGCGAAGTCGTTTGTACTGGTCTCCTTCAAAGCCGGGCGCATCGATCTTCTGATCGAGTTGCCGGAGCAGTTGCAAGTCGGCTTCGGATGATTTTTCGGGGAAGCGGTAGAGCGAGACCAGCGCCGCGTTGGGCCACTTGTCCCCTTCGCTGACGAAGATGCGCGCCTCTTCCAGCGGCAGATCCTGACAAACGTCGCGGGCGGCGTGCATGATGTACAGCGGATAACTGCTGCCACCTTCGGCCAGCTGCGATTCCTCGTAGAACTTGACCAGCGCAAAACGCTCGGCTGCGTTCCATTTGTGTTTGAAGAATTTCAAATGCATACCGACGTGAACGCGTTCGGCCAGTTCGGCGTCGCTCTGCAGGAACGCAATGGCCTGGTCGATGACCTGTTCGACGTTGAGATAGGTCAACAATCGAAACAGTTCGCGATTCAAAACCGGTTCGCCGATCGGAAATTCAGCGGTCAACTGCTTGGTAAAATCAGGCAGATCTTGGCTGCTCAGTCCCGATCGATGCAAGGCGACCTGCGTCAGCCGTAAGAAATCGTTGAGGTTGCGGTCGCTGACAAAGCCCTTCAGCGTGCGGCTGACCGCGCTGATGACCAGTTGCCCGTTTTCCGGCGTCGGCTCGGCCAGCATCAGCGCCAAGCCACCCTGGATCACCAGCCGCTGGTTGTCGCTGGAAAGCAGTTTGTCTTTCCAGCTGTCCGCGGGCAGCCGTTCGAGCAAGCGTCGCGCAGACCAGGCTAGATAGCGATCGTCGCTGGCCAGCAGCGGCAGCAGATCGTCCAGCTTGGGCACTTCGCCGAGGCGGAGCAGGGCTTCGCAGGCGGCGCGCTGGACGCGCGGGTCGCTGTCGCTGACCAGTTCGATCAAGCGTTCCCTGGTCGCATCCGGATCCTTGTGCGCAGCCATCAGGTGCACGGCCCGCGCCCGTACCAATTCGTTCTTCGAAGCCGACAGTTCCAGCAACATATCTGCCGTCAGCGCGGGGCCGAACAGCTGGATCAAATCCATCGCACGCAGCCGGTACTTGGCCGGGTTCTCGTCGCTATACGCCACACCAGCGACCAGTTGGTTCCAGCTGGAGCCAAGTTCCTCTTTGAGCGTTGCAAGTTCTTGCCGAGCCCACGGGGCCGACGGCTGCGGCTGGCGCACCGCGCGGGCAACTCCGGTTCCCAGCTCCTTGACCGATGCCGGCACCGTCCCCTTCCAATGCACGCGATAAATACCACCGGTCGTGCCTCGACCGCCGGTGCAGAAGTACAGACTGCCATCCTGGGCCACAGCCAAATCGGTGACGTTCAGCGGTTGACCTTGCAGGAAGACTTCGGCCTGCGCCTGATGTCCCGCCCCGTTGGGCTGGAGTTTGACCGAGAGGATGCGGCCCTCAGACCAATCGGCCAGGAACAGGCAACCGTGATAGCGCTGCGGAAAAGCATTGTGGTCGTAGCACACGCCGCCGGTCGGCGATCCGCGGCCGGTCTCCAAGAGAGTCGGCAAGCGGTCGACGTAATAGCTCGGCCACTGCGCCCAGCCGCTGCGCCAGCCATACTCGCCACCTTCGACGATCTCGAACAGACTGGTCGGCCGATACCAAACGGTGCCGACGTCGGACTCCATGTCGCTGTCGTGAACCAACAGTGAACCGTCGGTATGGAACACGAGATCGAACGCGTTGCGGAGACCACCGGCCACGATCTCGACGTGCTTGCCTTCCAGATCGGTGCGGATGACCGCGCCGCCCGGAGCTTTCACACCTGCAGCGTGCCCACCTGGATCTTCCAGACGAGGCACCACCAGATCGCCTTCGTAATAGTGTTGGTAAGGACTCGAGGGGGCATACTTGCCGTCGTATTGCGTGTGGTTGCCCAGGACGCAGTACAGCATGCCTTCTGGTCCGAGGGCCAAGCCGTGTGCGGCGTGTTCGCCGCTGGGGCCTTTGAACGGAACCAGCCGCTGCGCTTTCTCGAGCGAACCGTTGCGGTCTTCGTCGCGCAAGCGATAAATGCCCGCTCCTTCGGCACCTTCGCCGGTGACGTACACGTCGCCATTGAGCGGCAGGATGCCTTGGATATTTTTCACCAGGTCGCAGTACGGACGCACCTTGTCGACGCGATCGTCGCGGTCGGTGTCGTAGATCAACAGCAGCGGGCCGCCTTCCTGGGCAGCCACGATATGTCCGAATTCATTGAAGGCCATCGTGACCAGCGAGCCGGTCTTTTCGTTGCCCAAAAGTTCCTCGACTTCGAATTCGGAACCGACGCGGAAACGTTCGTTCTCGCTGGTCTGTTCGATAGCGACTTCCTCGCGGCGGTCCCAGGGTGCTGTCTCGCCGAGCACTCCGAACTCTTGGGCAGGCGCCCAGCGGGCGTCGTTCAAAGTGGCCGATTGCCACTGCGGCATGGCGTCGAGCGCCGTTCGCCAGGTCTTGTCGGTCGAGAAGCTCAGCCAGTTTCCGCCGACCGGCTTGACCAGGACGCGGGCGGTCAACGCAGCCGGCCCGACGGCGACGTTCGTCACCCGCACGCCGATCACGTTCTTGCCGCTGACCAGCAGCCGCGAAATATCGTAGTTTTCCATCTGGCGGATCGATTGGCCGTTGCCGATGCGGCGGCCGTTGACCCACAGTTCGTAGCGATCGTCCGAGGTGATCGTGATCGAGGCCTGTTCGACGGCTGCGACTTGGAACGTCCGGCGGAAGTAACAATCGCCGGCCGGAGCTGCGCCGCGCGGATGCTCGGGGGACCAAATCCACTGTGCTTCCTTGGCCGCGCCGCTGCTGCTGAGCATTGCCGCGACGCCGATGGCCATGATGGCCAGAGTGATGCGTGACTGCCATGTCCGCCAATGCGTGGCTAATTCCGTAAGCACGTTTGCGTCCCTGCCTGGTGTTCCGAACAATCGTTTTTTGTTGGACTTACTTTCGGGGTTGATAATCGATCCGCGGCTGCAGGGTCAAGGGCGATTGGCCCCATCCGTGGCGGGGCGACCAGCAGCGGCGGCTTACTGGACCAGCCAGCGGATGTTGGCTCGGAGCCAGTCGCTGGCCTGCTTGCCTAGCGTTTTGGACTCGACAGTCACCGCCGCGCGGACCTCGGCGCTAGCCAGCGCGCCGACCTGGGGCAACTCGACGATAGCCGCATAGCCGGCGCTGGTGCTGCTTGCGGCCGGCTGCGGACCGGACGCGGCGCCGGCGGGATCGCGCAACTGGTTGGCCTCGGCAATCAAACGGCTCACGCTGTCCAGCTGCTCCAGACGTACCACGGCTGCCACGCGGCTGGTCCAGATCTGGTCGCCCAGAGCGGGAATGCGCAGCTTGACGCGGCGGCCAGCGGCCACCGAGTGCAGTTGCTGGTCGTCCAGCGGCAGGACGGCGATCTGCTCCTGACTACAGACGGCGCCGAGCATCGCGCCTGCCTGGACGCAGCGACCGACCTGGGATTGTTCCAACCACAACTGCGATTGTTGCTCGACGGGTCGGCCGTCGATGTCGGTCCGTTTCGGTGCGGGCAAGCTGACCAGGCGTCCGGCAAACGGACTGCGGACCACCTGCCGATCGACCATCTGCTCCGCATGCTCGGCCTGTTGCCGAGCCGTCCGGGCGGCGGTCTGCAGCGCCGACAGGTCGACGTCCTGCACGTAATAGCGTTGGCGTTCCAGCGACACCAATCGGGCTTGGGCTTTTTCTGCGGCATGCCCTAGTTCGATCGCGCGCAAACGAGGTTCATCCTCGGCGAGTTCGAAAACGATCTCGCCCGCCGCGACATTATCGCCCGATCGCTTGGCAACTCGCTGGAGCCGAGCCGTCGTCGGAGCATACACGCCTTGCATCCGCGCCGGTTGCACCCAACCGGTCGACATTTCGCGGCAAGGAATAGGCACCAGCGACACGACCAGGATTACCCAGGCCGCCAGCACGGCCAACCGCAGACGCTGCCATCGAGAGCCCGCCCCAGCGACCAGACTTCGCACGAATTTCATTGCCGGCATCACCCACCAACTGATCAGTAACAGTCCCGCGATCAAACGTCCGATCCAAACCAAATGCCACGCCGCATACAGGGCTACCACCACCGCTGCCATCGTCAGCGAAAGGCTCGCGCGATACACCACGCCCGCCAGGCCAAAGGCGGCCAACCCCCAGAAGCGAACCCCGCTGGCCGGCCGTTGGCTGAGAGGTCCGGCCGACGGCCCCAGCAACCAGCGTTTGGCCAGAAACATCCAACATTGATCCGATTTGCTGCGAAGGTTCGGTTCGTCCAGGCAATCGCTCAGGATGTAATATCCATCGAATCGCATGAGCGGATTGGCATTGATCAAAACTGTGCTAATCGAGCATACGATCATCGTTTGCAGGGCGAGCGTGTTGGCTGGGCCGTCGGAGGTCGCCAACCACAGCCAGGCAGCCAGCGACGCGATAACCAGTTCGACATACATTCCGCCGGCAGCCACTGCGGCGCGCCGCCATGCCGTGGGCAACCGCCAGCTTTCGCTCACGTCGCAGTAAACGCACGGTGCACCCAACATGAAGATGACGCCGATATCGGGACAGCGTCCACCAAAGCGCGTCAGCAGCAGAGCATGCCCCAACTCGTGGGCGGCCCGTGTTACTACGAAGATCAGAAACAAACTGGTGCCGCTGCTCGGGCGCATCAACCACTGCCACAACGTTGCCTGGTCGAGCAAGCGCGTAAAATCCGCCGCCACGAAAACCGCGGCCAGCGCCGCCAGAGTGCACCAGACACGCACCGCTAGAGACGAAAAGAGCCAATTGGTATGCGGCGCCAGCCAATGCAG
>JBQCJB010000673.1:0-8335 GCA_051953155.1 Aureliella sp.
AACCGATCCGCCGCTGGCGGCTCTATCCTTTCAGAGAGCAAATGAGTTTGGCTTCTCAAACATATCGTAATGTCACGACCTTTCCATATTAACGAGGAGTTCCGGTGATGGTTGCTAGCGTTTCGCCGAAGCGAGTTGCGGAGCTGCGCGACAGTGGCGCGAAGATCGATTTGATCGACGTCCGCACACCGCTGGAGTTTCGTCAGGTGCATGTGGATTTCGCCCGGAACGTGCCGCTGGATCGCTTGACGGTCGAGGCCGCCAATCGAGGCCGCGTCAGTCCCGCCTCCGAACCGCTGTATGTCATTTGTCGCTCGGGCGGTCGTGGCAAGCAGGCCTGCGAGAAGCTCAGCGCGGCGGGTTTGAATGTCGTCAACGTCGAAGGAGGTACCCAGGCGTGGGACCAAGCGGGGCTGCCCGTCGTCCGCGGCGAGACGAAGGTCATCTCGCTCGAACGCCAAGTACGCATCGCCGCGGGAACGCTGGTCGTCATCGGTGCAGCCCTCGGCGCGTTCGTCCATCCCTACTGGATCGGCCTGGCGGCCTTTGTCGGAGCGGGTTTGATCTTTGCAGGAATTACCGACACGTGCGGCATGGGGCTGATGCTGGCGAAAATGCCTTGGAACCGCGAAGGTGGCTGCTGCAGCGGCACAAGCGCCGCCAGCGGTGCCCAGAGCGGTGTCCAGTGCACTGCCAAGGCGAATTGAGCGGCGGTAACAGTTACGGTCCAATTTCGATAGCTAGCTGACGACGGTTCCGAATCTTCGAATCACGCAACATAGGAGAAGGTGCCATGCTTTTGTACCAACGCTTTATCCCAGGTCTCGCCATTGCTTCGTATCTCATCGGCGATGAACGCACCGGCGATGCAGCGGTCATCGATCCGACCCGCGACATCGGCGACTACCTCAGCTATGCCGAAGAGAACGATCTGCACATTCGCCATATTTTGGAAACGCACGTGCATGCCGACTTTGTCAGCGGGGCTCGCGAGCTGAAGGCGCGCTTGAATGACGAGCCGGTGATTCACAGTTCGGGAATGGGGGGAGCGGAGTGGACGCCGCGGTATGCCGACCACGTGGTCCAAGATGGCGACGAGGTACAAGTCGGCTCGATCCGGCTGAAGGCTGTCCACACGCCGGGGCACACCCCCGAACACGTTTCCTGGGCGCTCTACGATGACACGCGCAGCCGGGATGTCCCATGGCTGATCTTTACGGGAGACTTTTTGTTTGTCGGCGACGTCGGCCGGCCCGACCTGCTGGGCGCCGAGGCGCAGCAGAAATTGGCTCATCAGCTCTACGACAGCGTCTTTGAAAAACTCCCTGCGGTGCCCGACATCACGGAGATCTTTCCGGCCCACGGAGCGGGTTCGCTCTGCGGCAAAGCCATCAGTTCACGGCGCTCGTCGACCGTCGGCTTTGAACGCCAGTTCAGCCCGGTCCTGGTGCACAAGCCGGAAGAGCAGTGGATCGGCGACCTGATGTCCGAGATGCCTCTGGCGCCTCCCTACTTCCGCCGGATGAAGAAAGTCAATCAGGAAGGTCCCAAGATCCTCGGGCCCGAACTGCCCGGCATGAAACGCGTCAGCGCCAAAGAGATCCACGAGCGGGTCTGCGACCAGTGCCTCATTCTGGACGTGCGTTCCAAGGAAGCCTTCGCAGCCGCGCACATTCCCGGCGCGATCAACATCCCGTTTGGTGCGCAGTTGCCGACTTGGGCTGGCTGGGTCCTGCCCTATGACCGGCCGATCCAGTTGGTGGTCGACAATCCGTCCCAAGTCAGCGAAGTCGTGACGCACCTGATCCGCGTCGGCTTCGATGACATCCAAGGATACCTGCAAGGGGGCATGGAGAGCTGGGAAACCAGCGGCTACCCGCTGGCCACGCTCAAGACGACGTCGGTCGAGCAGCTCGAAAGCACCCTCCGCAGCAACCGAGATGCCGTCACGGTGCTCGACGTCCGCACTGACAAGGAATGGAACAGCGGGCATATCTGCGGCGCGATCCATATCCACGGCGGAAAGTTGCAAGAGTCGTTTTCGGTCGTCCCCAAAGACAAACCAGTCAAGGTTGTTTGCGGTTCGGGTTATCGAGCGTCCATTGCCTCGTCGTTCCTCAAACGCGAGGGTTATCCCGACGTGACCAACGTCGTCGGCGGCATGTCGGCCTGGAAGGCAGCCGGCCTGCCGACAACCCAAAAGTAATCCACCACACGCGTAATCCACCACACGGGCGCTCGACGTTCGTTTGATTCAGCCTTCGAAGGAGCCATGCCATGCGGGATGCAACCGCAACCCAGCCCGTCACGACCAACGCCGCGACCGACCGTAACGGTCACCCGCGTAAGTTTTGGAACAGCCAACTGGTACTCGGCATCGCCGTGTTGGCCGTGGTGCTGTTCTTCCAATGGCCCATGCTGAAGGGGGTGTTTTATAAGGCCGTGGGCGCCGAAGCGGCCAGCGCGGTCGCGTGGCGCGAAGATTTCGAAGCGGCTCGTGCCGAGGCGCAGACGAGCCGCAAGCCAATGCTGCTGGTCTTTAGCGCTGCCTGGTGCCCTGCCTGCGTGATGATGGAAAACGACGTCTGGTCCGACCCCGCGGTCGGACAAGTCGCCAACGAGCGGTTCGTCCCGTTCCATGTCGACGTCGACGATCCCCAGCAGGCGGCTGTGACCAGACGCTATGCGATTCGCGCCATTCCGACGGTTCTGATTGTCGACCAGGAAGGCCGCGTCCTGCAGCAGGCCGCCGCCATGTCGTCACGGACGGCGCTCGATTTTCTAAAAGCTGAATAACTCATTAAACAACTAAACAACGAAACACCTAACAAAGTGAACGGATTGGGCCGCCGGTTTGAGTTCGAATGATGGACGGAAGGACGAGAGAATGAAGATGAAAAGCCTATCGCGAAGAAGTTTTGTCGCTGGCAGCTGTGCCGGAGCGGCCTCATTGGCAGCCAGCCGGCTCGTCCGCGCGGCCACGCCGTCGCGCGGCAAACGCGTGACGCTGCTGCATTTGACCGACACGCATGCGCAGTTGGAAAGCCACTGGGAGTACTTGCCCGGTCACCAACCGCAGCTGGCACAGATGGGCGGATTTGCGCGCTTGAAGACAGCGATCGACCGGCAGCGCGCGACCTCGCACGGACCGGCCTTTCTCGTCGACGGCGGCGACTTGGTTCAAGGTTCTGGCCCCGCCGCATGGTCGGCCGGCGAGGTCATGGTCGAGCCTTCCAATGCATTGGAGCTGGACGCGTTCGTCCCGGGCAACTGGGAACCGGTCTACGGGCCGGCGCAGTTCGAGCGGCTGATGGGTGCCCTCAAGACCAAGGTCATCGCGTACAACTTCCATTACAAGGAAACCGGCAAGCGGATGTTCGAGCCGGTGGCTATCTGTCGCCGCGACGGAGTCAAAGTGGCCTTCATCGGCCTGGCGGATCCGACGACCACGGTGCGTCAACCGCCTCGACAGGTCGAGGGGCTGGACAGCACGCGTATGGAAGGCCTTCGCGAGACTATTCAAGACTTGCGCCGGCGCGAGCAGCCCGATCTGGTCGTAGCGGTGACGCACACGGGGCTGAGCCTCTCGCGGCAGCTGGCGCGGGAAATTCCGGAACTGGACGTGGTCCTCTCGGGCCATACGCATGAGAGAACGGAAAAACCGATCCGCGAAGGGAACGTCCTGGTCGTCGAAGCCGGCTCCAACGGATCATTCCTCGGCCGGCTCGACCTGACGCTCAAGGCGACCGGCGGCATCGAACAGGCCAACTTCGAATTGATCCCGATCCATGCCAGCCAACTGGCCGAAGATCCTGCGGTGGCCAAGTTGGTCGAGCGCGTGCTCCAACCGCACCGCCAGCGGATGGACGAAGTGCTGTGCGAAAGCCGGTCAAACATTCTGCGCTACGACGTCTTTGAAACCAACGCTGACAACTTGATCAGCGACGCCATTCGCCAAACGGCCGGCGTCGATATCGGCTTTACCAACGGGTTCCGTTTCGCGCCGCCGATTGTGGCCGGACCATTCACGCGAGGGGACCTGTGGAACCTGCTGCCGCTGGATGCCCGCATGAAGAAGGGCTGGGTCACGGGCAAGGAATTGCGGAGCTATCTGGAGCGCGAGCTCGAGCTAGTCTTCTCTCGCGACGCTTGGAAATTGTCGGGCGGTTGGGGCCCGCGAGCTTCAGGACTGGAGATGACCTTCGAAGCTCAAGCCGCCCCCGGAAATCGGCTGCGGAGCGTCAAAGTGAACGGCGAAGAAGTCGCGCCCGAGAGCCAGCTGACGATTGCAGGCTGCGAGCGTGATGGCGAGCCGCTGGACGTCGTATGCCGGCTGCGCGGCACGCATGACGTCCACTATGTCACGCCGACGATCCATCAAGCCATGGAGACCTACCTGCGCGACCAGAAGGTCATCTCGCCAGTCCGGCAGCGTCGTTCGCGAGCCACCGATTTGCCGGAAGTCGCATTCAGCCAGGATCAACTGCTGCATTCCTTTCAAGGTTGAGGCAAGACAAATTCCATGGCGCTGCTAGCCGTCCTCTTTGGAGCGATCGTTGGCTTTTCGCTGGGCCTGACCGGCGGCGGTGGAGCGATTTTCGCTGTGCCGCTGTTGGTGTACGGCTTGGCCATTGCGCCCAATCAAGCGGTCGGTATCTCGCTGGCGTCGGTCGGCGCGATGTCCGGCGTCGGCTTGCTCGGACGCTGGCGGACGGGGCACGTGGAAATCAAGACAGGCTTGCTGTTCGCCGTGGCCGGGATGCTCGGCACGCCGCTAGGAACCTGGATCGCCGGCTTGTTGCGTCCCGAACTGCTGCTGTTTCTCTTCGCTCTGCTGATGCTGGTCGTGGCCGTCCGCATGTGGACCGGTGCCCGCAAGCCGCCCAACCTGATCGCCTGCGCCGCGGATGAAGCGGACGCCGGACCGACTTGCCGCCGCGATCCCCAAGGGGTGCTGCGGTTGACGTCGCGCTGCGCAGCCTTGCTAGGGCTGGTCGGTGTGGGCACGGGAGTTTTGGCGGGCTTGTTCGGCGTCGGCGGCGGCTTTGTGATCGTGCCAGCCCTGGTCGTCTTCAGCGGCATGAGCATGCATCGAGCGATCGGGACGTCGCTGCTGGTCATCACGCTGATCAGTCTCGGCGGAGTCACGTCGCATCTGCTGATGGGCCGCAGCATAACGGCCAGCACGACGCTGCTATTCGTCAGCGGCGGAGTGGTCGGCATGGGGCTGGGAATTTTGGCCAGCCATCGCCTCTCCGGCCCTGCGCTGCAGCGGACCTTCGCCATCGCGATCGTCGCCGTGGCGAGCTTTGTCATCAGCAAAAGCTTGCTGCACTTTTAATGACGGCTGTCGTACTTGTTAGCCCGCGACAGCCGAGACGGCCGTCCTACTGTTAGCATGCGACAGCCGAGACGGCTGTCCTACTTGAAGCCAGTCTCCCCCTCGCCCCGCTTCGGGGAGAGGGGGCCGGGGGGTGAGGGGCAGGAGCGCGACAAAGCTTCGCACGCACCGAAATTCGCGAAGCGCTCGCAAAACAAAACGCAGCCTAGGCTCGCCGTCGCGCCCGCCGCTTGCGCCACCACAACATGAGTCCGGAGACATACAGGAACGCCGGCGTTAGACCGCTGACAAAAACCACGATTCTGCCGGCCAGTCCGAAAGCTTCGCCGTTGTGCAATGGAAACTGAGCCGCGAAGAAGGCATCGGCTGCCGTGCTCTGATGGGGATCGATGACGGCGGTCACTTGCCCGCTGTAACGGTCGATGAAGACTTGGGTTCGACCGTAGGATCGCTGGACTTCGCCCGGCTGCCGCAGAGCGACTTCGAAAACTCCATCGTGGCTGGCAGGTGGATGCAAGTGGTCCCACTCGGCGTCAGGAAAGAGCTTCTCGGCGATGACGATTGCCTGATCAGCTGTGACACTCTCTCCTGCCGCCTCGGTCGATGACTTTGGCTCGGTGGGCGCTTGCGATACCGAAAAAGCCACGGCTGCCATGTTCCGCAGCGTCGCGGGAAACTCCATCGCGACGCCGGTAAAACCTACCACCGCCAGCACTGCGCAGCTGGCGACTCCCAGCGACTTGTGCAGATCGAAGACGAGCAACCGGCCGCGGCGGATGGCCAGGGCAGCGCGGAGGCTGTGCAACCACAGCGGCCACCACAGCACGAGGCCCGAGAGGATCGAGACGAGCAGCGTGATGCCGACCAGCCCCACGACGATCGCCCCTGTCCGACCTGCCAGCAGCGTGTAGTGCAGTCGGTAGGTCCACGACATCAGATCATGCCCCCACACGCGTTGGCCGGTGATGCGCAGCGAGGTCGGGTCAACGTAGACGGCGGTGAACTGCGGGTCGCTCTCATGGCCGCTGGAAAACCAGACCGTCCAGACGCCGTTGGGGACGCGCGGTTTGGAAACCGAGATGGCAGGCTTGGAAGCGGCGCGCTCGGCCGCTTCGATGATGCTTTGCGCCAGCGGCGGACGGCTCGGATAGCGCGGCTGTTCCAGCTGGCTAGCCTCCCGACGCTCTCCGAACTGGCCGGAGGGGCGTACCAACAAGAGCTCGGGATTGAGCCACTCATCGATCGCGTGATCGAACACCAGCAGGCTGCCGGTCAATCCGAGCAGCACGAAGACGAGCCCGACGGACAAGCCGAGCCAACGATGCAGGAGCAGCCACTTTTTGCGAAGCGTCATCGCCATGAATCGCGTTTTCAGAAAAGGAGTGCACCGAAAAGGGGCTTAAAGTAGGCGCAGCCTTATTGGCCGCCGACGCCTGGCATCGGGGGTGCGCGACGGCGCGACGCAGCCGCTTTAGCCGACTGGACTTTGGCTCCAGTGATGGCGATGACCGGGAATTCGTTCTCACCCGGCGCTACGGTGAGCTTGTAAGTGGAGCGCTGCGGCGTGGCGTAGGCTCCTGAGAGCCGGTCGACCATGGCTGCGGCCATATCGGTCACGTCCACCGGCCAGCGGACGGTGACGACATACTCGCCGGCCGGGGCTCCATCGCCCGACTGGTAAGTCGACAAGTTGAACTCGCCACGCTGGTCGACGATGCCCCAGGGCTTGGAACCGCGTTGGTCGACCTTTTGACCGGCAGGGACGAGCGTTATGACCGCTCCTGCGGGAGGTTGGCCATTGATCGTAATCCGGCCGCGAGCCGGGTACGTGTCTGCCTGCCAACTGGGACCACCGCAACCCGCTGCCCCAACCAAGAACCCAATGGCCAAGAGCCCGACGACCAGGAGTTTCATCGTCCACATTCCGCACATCAGAACTCTCCCACAACTTCGCCGCCATCGATCGACGTCAGGCCATTGATCGCGTCGATATCCAGACTGTCGCTGATGAAACGCACCGATCCGTCGCCCAAGGTCACTTGGATACCGCCGGTGTGGAACGAGTAGGGTGCATTCCAGTTGTGGGTATTGATGATTTCGTTGCCCACGAACCAGGTCACGGCCGGCTCGCCGCCGCTGGGGTCGAGTGTGAAGGCTGCGGTATAGAACCAGTTGGCGTTGAGGTTACCGGTCCATGCCCGGTAGGCGCCGTTCCACCAAGTGGGCGCCGCCGTCGGTTTCCGATGAACGTACGACGCGGTTCGGCCGGCCGATTCGTAGACCATGATGGTGTTGGACAGTCCATCGATGACGTCGCGAAAGCGGCAGAACTTGTTGATCTCGAACATGGCATGTTCGCTCCCTTGGTGGGCATCCCAATCCGAAGCGCTGCGAATGTAGGTGTAATCGGAGGTCTGGTATCCATCGGGGCCGGTTTGTCCGGCGGAGGGCGTCGAGGGGCAAGCATAGACCTGCGGCATCCGCTCGAGCAGCGCCGCGTTGGTCGGATGGTCCCAGGGGAGACGGCTGTCGTATTGATTCGCCAGGTTGGTCTGTTCGAGGAAGGGGAGGATCGCCACGTTGGCATGGGCGGCTCGGAGGGTGACCGGAGCCGAGTACAGTCCGGTCCAGTCGGCCCACGCCGGGGGCAGCGAGTTGTGGGCGTCGTGGTAACTGTGCAGCGCCAGTCCGATTTGTTTGAGATTGTTTTGGCAGCTCATCCGCCGAGCGGCCTCACGAGCCGCCTGGACGGCCGGCAGCAGCAGCCCGACCAGGATGCCGATGATGGCGATGACCACGAGCAGCTCGACTAGCGTGAAGGCCCGGCTGGCCCGTTTGGCAATGTTCGACTTCATGATTTGACACCCCACTTTTTCCGAGAATGAAACGCCCGCTCCACCCGCCCGCGGAAGCCCTTGAGCAGATACTGAGACTCAGTCTCAAGAGTATTGATGAAAAAGGCGATTTCTGTCAAGCGGAGGTGTGGAAAATGCG
>JBQCJB010000674.1:0-2292 GCA_051953155.1 Aureliella sp.
CTGGGTGATCGCGGTCGGCAGCCCTTTTGAACTGGACCAGACGGTGACCGCAGGCATTATCAGCGCGCTGAATCGCAGCGTCGACATTTTGACCTACGAAGACTTTCTACAGACCGACGCGGCCATCAATCCCGGCAACAGCGGCGGGCCGCTGGTCAACCTCCGCGGCGAAGTCATCGGTATCAACACGGCCATCAACTCGCGCACCGGCAGCAACGTCGGCGTCGGCTTTGCCATCCCCAGCAGCATGGCTCGCCAGATCATGGAGAGCATCATCAAGAACGGCCGCGTCATCCGCGGCTTTATCGGCGCCAGCCTGGCAGACATGACGCTCGACGCAGTCCGCGAGGCCAAGCTGCCCGAGAAATACCTTAGTGGCATCACCATCGAGGGAGTGCTCGAAGGAGGGCCGGCTGCCAAGGCGGGCCTTCAACCTGGCGACGTCGTCGTCGGCGTCAACGGCAGACCGGTCCGCAGCGGCAATGCCCTGAAGACGACCGTGGCCCTGACCCCGGTCGGCCAGGTAATCAACCTGGACGTCTTCCGCCAAGGCAAGGAAATCCAACTGGCCGTTCGCGTCGAGGAACAGACCGAAGCCAAAATGGCCAAGCTGGCCGGGACGGTCGATATCGAACAGTGGGGCGCGACGGTGAGCAAGCTGACTGCCCAACTGGCCGAACGCCTGGGCGTCGACGAACGCGACGGCGGCATCGTCATCGTCAGCATGACCCGCGGCGGCAAAGCCGACAAGGCGGGCTTGCAGCCGGGCGACATCCTCATGCGCGCCAACGGCCAAGACCTGACCGACCCCGAGCAGCTCAAGCAGGCGATCAGCAAGGCATCCAACGGCGTGCGGTTGCTGCTCAGACGCGGTAACAACATCGGACAGGCATCGATCGAGTAGAAACCGGTGCTGATTCAGCGCGAGCGACGCAACAGCCCCTTGTCGACTTCCTATCATAGGGAGTGAAGCACAAGGGGCTGATTTTTTACGAGCTCGTCGGGCCAACGCTGTAAGGTACCTTGCGGGTGCTTCTGCGGGTGACTCTGTGGGTGCCTGTGCAGGTAACACGAGCCAAGAGACGTTTTTGGGAAGGTTTGTCATTGATGGCCGAGGATGCGCAGAGACCGTACGATAGTTTGCTGTTCGTTTCATTTGGTGGTCCTGAAGGGCACGACGATGTGCTGCCCTTTTTGGAAAACGTGCTCCGCGGCAAGAACGTTCCCCGAGAGCGCATGCTCGAGGTCGCCGAACACTACTACCAGTTTGACGGAGTCAGCCCGATCAATGCGCAGAACCGCCAACTGATCGCCGCGGTGCAAGGGGAGCTCGACCGGCGCGGGATTTCTCTGCCGGTGTACTGGGGCAATCGCAACTGGCATCCACTGCTGGTCGATACGCTCGCTCAGATGGCTGCCGATGGCCGGCGGCGGGCGCTCGCGTTTTTCACCAGCATCTTCAGCAGCTACTCGGGCTGCCGGCAATACCGCGAGAACATCGCCGTCGCCCAGGCCGCTGTCGGGACGCAGGCACCCGCGGTCGAAAAGGTTCGCATGGGCTTCAACCATCCGGACTTCATCGCTGCCCAGACCGATCTGCTGTCGGCGGAGCTGAAAAAGCTGGCCGATCCCCCTGGAACTACGGTGCTCTTCTCGGCGCACAGCATTCCGCTGAGCATGGCCGAGAACTGCCGCTATGTCGACCAACTGCGGGCGGCGGCTGAGTTGATTGCGGCGGGCGTCGGTGTGGCTCGATGGGAGATCGTCTATCAAAGCCGCAGCGGACCACCGTCGCAGCCTTGGCTGGAACCGGACATCTGCGATCGCATCGCCGAGCTGGCCGGAACCGGCGTGCGCTCGCTGGCCATCGTGCCGCTGGGATTCATTTCCGACCACATCGAAGTGCTCTACGACTTGGACACCGAGGCGGTGGCCGCTTGTCGCGAACACGGTATCGAAGTTGTGCGCGTGCCGACGGTCGGCGTGCACCCGAAGTTCGTGACGATGATTGTCGACCTGTTCGAAGAACGTCTGCAGGCGCGCCCCGATCGCCCGGCGCTGGGCGACTATGGGCCGAGCCACGATGTTTGCCCGGTCGATTGTTGTCTCTATCCGCGCACCCGCCCAGTCGCTCCTGCCTAGAACGCACGCACCATGGTTTCATCTGTTCCCCGTCGACAGCTCGGGCAAAGCGATCTGCTGGTCAGCCCGGTCGGTTTTGGCGCGTGGCCCCGGGCGGGCCTCACGTAGATCGTCGACGCCGACGCCGCGTCGCGGGGGACGCTAGCAGCG
>JBQCJB010000675.1:0-4526 GCA_051953155.1 Aureliella sp.
TGGCGGCTTTCGACCTCCTGCGCCGGGCAAGCCACATTGATGCAAGTGGCCACCAATTGGCCTTCCGCGTCCCAGAAGAACAAGACCTCGACACCGTGGTCTTCGTAACCTTCGATCCCAGTAAAGGTGGCTTGGTTACTATTGCCGTACATCTGGGCCTGGCCGCCAGCGTAAAGTACACGGCGGTTGTGCGCCACGACGGCATGCCCCAGCCCCCAGCCTGCGCTGCCTGCAGTCCGCGTGTTCCAGGCATCTGTGGCGGCAGTCGCTATTTGTTCGGCCAGGAACTCGACGTACGCTGCCGGGTGCATCACGCCACCCTTGGGAAGGTCATATCGCCCCTCGGTCATTTCGGGAGCGGTGTGTGTGTGCGTGGCGCTTAGAAACAGTTTGTTAACGTCGAAGCCCGGCAACTTAAGCTTTAGATGCTCGCGAACTTTTTCCAGCACTCCCTCGCGAATGGCGACCAGATCACACGCGACCATGATGGCTTGTTCAAGCGACTCGTCCCCTCGTCGTGTTTCGATGGCCAACGCTGTGGCGGTTACGGGGCTTTCGACCTTCTGCGAGATCCGTAGATGCATTTGTCCCGACAAAGCCACCGGAAGATCGGGAGTAATGCTGACCGTCGCCGCACCGACGTAGAGCTCGCCGGCCTGACCCACGGATAATGCTCCTGAGCAGCTCACCAAAAAAATCGCCGTGGCAATGGGCATGAACGCCGAGTTGATGCCCATTAGGAAATACGATAGGGCAATCAGCAATCGTGACATTCCTCTTCCCCTCTCGGTGAATACCGGAAACTGCTTATCACAGGATTTCGTGAATGACTCGGCCGCGGCTGATCGGAAGCGGTCGGCCTTCCATGTCGCGGACCTGAGTTTCCGGCTCATAGCCCAGGCAGTGAAAGACCGTGGCCAGATAATCGGCCGGACGGATGGGATTGCTGACCGGTTCGGCGGCATGCTTATCACTTTCGCCGAGGACAATTCCGCCGCGGATGCCGCCGCCGGCCAGGGCGATCGAAAACACACGGCCCCAGTGATCGCGGCCACCTTTGGCGTTGAACCTGGGCGTATGGCCGAATTCCGCAACCCAACAAACGAGCGTTTCGTCCAAAAGACCGCGCTGGTCGAGGTCCGTGATGAGCGTCGAGTAGACCTGGTCCATAACAGGCAACAGCCACCCTTTGACACTTTCATTATGTTTTTCGTGCGTGTCCCAGCCTCCGCTGTTGGGTTTGTTCTTGTCGGCCGAAACCCACTGGACCTGCACCAGAGAAACGCCCGCTTCGACCAACCTCCGCGCGAGCAGCACGCTTTGGCCGTATTGCGTGCGGCCGTATTGATCGCGCAGTTTGGCCGATTCCTCGCGTAAGTCGAACGCCTTTCTGGCCTGACCGCCGGCAATGAGATCCAGGGCTTGCTGCCGGTAAAGATCAAGATTGCTGACGGCCGCGGACGCTTGCAGCTGATCGAGATGACCGTTGAGTTGCGAAAGCAGGGCGCGGCGTGCATTGAGTTCGAGCGGCGACATGCCGTTGGCCGCGCCAATGGGCCCTGAGAAGCCTTCTTCGGACGGATCGCAATCGAGAAACCAGGGATCGCAACGGCGGCCCAAAAAGCCACCGTCCGTTCCTGGCCAGGGATTCGCGCCCCCGTTGTTGGCCAATCGCCGCGGCAGCGAGATGGCCGAAGGCAGGCCGTGCCGCGTAGGACGCAGAGCGCTAACCAGAGCAGCCAACGATGGATAGTCGTTGGGTTTGCCGGGAGCCGCGTTCTCACGGTTCAAGGGAACGTGCGGCACGCCGGTGAGCATCTGATAGCCGCTGGTGGAGTGCGCATTGTCGCCGGTGACCATCGAGCGAATGATGGCCATCTTGTCTGTGAGCTGCGCTGTCTTCGGCAACAGTTCGCCAATCACCAGCCCGGGAGTACGCGTATGGGTGACACCGAATTCGCCGCGGATTTCCTGGGGGGCATCGGGCTTGGGATCGAAGCTCTCGTGGTGCGGAATTCCACCGCCGTTGAACAAAATAATCACGGACTTGGCGGATGCCGGTCGACCAGTGGCCGAAGCGTCGGCGCGGGCGCGCAATAAACCGGGCAGCGACAAGCCACCGAGACCGATGCCGCCAACCCGCAACCACTCGCGACGAGAAACTCCGTCGCAAAGCCGCGACTGGTTACCGTGGATTGCGAGCATGCTTGAGGCCCTTTTTGTGGCAGGGAAATGGGGAATAGGGGCGGAGAGTGAGGTTCGTCGGTTTAGGCCAGAATCTCTTTCACTACGTTGCCGAACACGTCGGTCAGGCGGTAATCGCGGCCGCCGTAGCGATAAGTCAGCCGCTCGTGGTCGATACCCATCAGGTGCAAAATCGTGGCGTGTAGATCGTGGACGTGCATGCGGCCGGCCACGGTATAAGCGCCGAACTCGTCGGTCGCGCCGTGGATATAACCTGGCTTGACGCCGCCGCCGGCGAGCCACATGGAGAAGGCGGCTGTGTTGTGGTCGCGACCGTTCTTGCCTTCGGAGTTGGGAGTGCGGCCGAACTCGCCTCCCCAAATGACCAGCGTCTCTTCGAGCAGGCCCCGTTGCTTCAGGTCGGTCAGCAAACCGGCGATCGGGCGATCGACCGAACGAGCGTTCTTGGCGTGTCCGGCGAGCAGGTTGCTGTGCTGGTCCCAATCGGTGTGATTGACGACGACGCAGCGCACGCCCCTCTCGACGAGTCGGCGGGCCAGCAAGCATTGTTGACCGTAGTCGACAGTCGTCGCGTCATCGAGGCCGTAGAGGGTTTGCATAGCGGCCGTTTCGTACGACAGGTCGAACGCCTCGGATGCGATGGTCTGCATGCGGTAGGCTAGCTCGAATGATTCGATCCGCGCATTCAAGGCCGACGTGTCAGCGCGACGAAGCAGGTGCCGGGCGTTGAGTTGCTGCATCACGTCGAGCTGGGCGCGCTGCTCTGTTTCGTCGAGCGCCGATTTCAGATTGGGAATCGGCTCTTTCAGGCTCGTCAGACGCGTCCCCTGGTATTCGGCCGGCAGAAACGCCGAGCTAAATACCTTGGTTGCGTCGACGTTGCCCATCGTGTTGCCCAGCACGACGAACCCCGGTAGGTTACGGTTTTCGGTTCCCAGGCCGTAGGTCAGCCAAGATCCCATGCTCGGCCGCAAGAACAACCCGCTGCCGGTCATCATCTCCAGCGTTCCCTGGGCGTGAAAGAAGCTGTCGCAGCACATCGAGCGAATCAGGCACAAGTCGTCGGCGCGGCGGGCGACGTTCGGAAACAATTCACTGACGTCCATGCCGCAGGCGCCATGCTTGGCGAATTTCCAGGGCGTGGGAAACGCATTACCCAGCGGACGCGGCTTGCCGAGCAGTTTGTTGGTGTTCTGATCGAGCACCGGCAGCCGCTTGCCTTCCCAGCGGGTAAGTTCCGGTTTCGGATCGAAGGTGTCGACCTGTGACGGGCCACCGTTCATGAAGAGGAAGATGACCCGCTTGGCGCGCGGCTCGTGGTGCGGCTGGCCAAGCCGGGCCGATGACGATTCGGCGGCCGACGACTCCTCGAGCAGCGAGGCGAGCCCCACGCTACCGAATCCGCCGGCCAGGCGTTTGAGCATGCAACGACGATCGATCGCCGCCGCTTCCGACTGTTGATGGCTGCTGAGGGCGGCGGAACTTGGCTTCGTTGTCATGTCACATGTCCTTGACTCGTTCGTATCGAATGCTGCGCAGATGCATTAATCGAGGTACGCAAACTCATTTGTGCTCAAAAGGGCCTGGATAAAGCGCTCCCAGGAATGCTCG
Organism: Aureliella sp.; assembly: GCA_051953155.1. Taxonomy (GTDB): domain Bacteria; phylum Planctomycetota; class Planctomycetia; order Pirellulales; family Pirellulaceae; genus Aureliella. The sequence continues at coordinate 3,817 of JBQCJB010000675.1, forward strand.
GCAATGAACCCTCGCGCAAGCTTGACCTCTTCGACTTCCGGAGGTCGGCCCAAAGTCAGTAGCCACAATTGCTCCAACCGCTGTTCATCACTCGCCGTCGATGACCCTTGCGACAAGCGCGCCGTCAGGCGTCGAGCCGTTTCCAACGCTAGCGCATTGTTCATCAAAAATAGCGCCTGCTGGGCTGTGGTCGTTTCGGCCCGAGCAGGAACAATTGCTTTCGGGTCGGGACCGTCGAAAATCGTCGCGGTCACGTCGGTCTTGCGACGATCCAGCGGCGCGTACAGCGTCCGCCAAGCGAGCTTGCCAGATGACGCACTCGACGTTTTTAAGGACGTTTCGGCGACCTGATTGCCCAACTGCAGCAGCGTATCGCGAAACTCTTCATACGTCAGTCGGCGGCGGTTCATGTGCGACAGCGTCGTGTTGTCCGGATCCTTGCTCGCCACGTCCGGCGAGGTGAAACTTGCCTGGCGGAACGTCGCCGATAGGGCGATGTCGCGGATCACCCGCTTGACCGACCAACCGGAGTCGATGAACCGCTGCGCCAAGTGATCAAGCAACTCCGGATGCGTCGGCCGGTCGCCGAGCTTGCCGAAATTGTCGGGCGTGCGAACAATCGCACGCCCGATCATTTGTTGCCAAATGCGGTTGACCATCACCCGCGCCGTCAGCGGATTTTCGGCCGAGGCAATCCACTCGGCCAGTTC
>JBQCJB010000676.1:0-2496 GCA_051953155.1 Aureliella sp.
GGGGCGCCGAACTGGTTTCGGCGCTGGTCGACAGCTGGCGTGGCCGAGGGCGAAGTCGCTTCGATGGCAGCCGGCAGGGGCAGTTCCTCGTAGCCTGATCCAGGTCCAGCCAGCGGGCCACGCGCCGCGGCTCCGGAAAGCGGTTCCAGGAACGCAGAGTCGCTGGGCAAGTCTGTCTTGGTCGACGATGCCAGCGGTGGCAAGGCTGCGGCCGGCCCGCTTGCGCCCTGCCCGGCTGGGACCGAGGAGACCATGCGGCCGGGAGGGACGGAACCGACGAAATTCGGCTGCTGGTTGCGCGTGGGCGCAGAACTCTGTTGGACAGGGCGGGACCAGGCTGGATTCCAGACGATTCCGCCAGCCGTCGCGGCCAATCTTTCTTCCGGCTCGCGCGGGCTCGTGCGGCGGCTGCTCGTTTCACCTTCCCGCTGGTCGGCGCGCTGGCTGGCCAGTTGCAGACCTGAGCCGGCCGATGCGGTCCGGGGCGCAGCGAAACGCGTACGCTCCTGGGCGCTGTTCTGCGCCAGGTCGCTGGCCATCAGTCTGAAATCGATCTCATGGGCGCGCGGCATATCGAGCTCGCAGTGCCCGAGCCACCAGTCGCCCGAGCGCTCGAGTTGCCCGCTCGGCAACTCTTCCCAGCGGACTCCGCCGTCCGTGCTATAGGCCAGCCGCACCGAGTCCTCGGCCAGATACGTCTCCTGGATGCGGTAGTCGACCATCAGGCGGCCCGAGGGACTGACGTCGGCCGCCAGTTGCAGCGCCGGCTTGGAGGTGTCGATCACCACCCGCATCGCTGGGGCCGCGGCCAGAGTGGAATCGCCGCGATCGTCGCGCGTCTGCACGGCGAACAAGTATTCGCCTTCCGCCGCAGCGTGGAATTCGAAGTTGCGTTTATCGGGCGTCGCGCTGCTGACCTTCAGCCAGGATCTGCCCGCGTCGGCCGAGACCCACAAGTGGACTTCGCTCGGCGTGCGGCCGCTGCGGTCGAGGTCGAACGGGATCGCGAAATGAGGGAAACGCAGGTACTGGATCGGACCGGCGTCTTCGGGAGTTGTCTGGCTCAAGCCTGCCGGCACGGTCATCATGCCGTTATCCTGAGCGATCCCCAACGACGGAACCAGCGCGCCGGCTGTTACAAAACTGGCCGCCGCTTTGGCGATGGCCCGTCTCCAATGCTGGTTTGCCACTCGACGGCCTCCCTCCAAGGAACGATGCTCCGGCTAACTTAGCTAGCCACTTCCCGAGAGATCGGTCCCCAGGGTAAATTGGCTTGAACGAAACGGCCTTCGGTACCCCTCGGAAGGCTATTTGGCAATCTTTACCAAGGTCGACATGACTTCCGCGGACCACCATTACGACATCATCGTGATTGGAGCCGGCCATGCAGGCACCGAAGCAGCGGCGGCAGCCGCGCGACTCGGTGCCCGCGTCGCTTTGCTGACCAGCAATCTCGACACAGTCGGTCAGATGAGCTGCAATCCGGCGATCGGCGGCGTGGCCAAAGGTCAAATCGTCCGCGAGATCGACGCGCTGGGTGGTCTGATGGCCCAAGCGATCGATGCCACCGGCATCCAATTCCGCATGCTTAATCGCCGCAAGGGTGCCGCGATGCATAGCCCGCGCGCCCAGGCCGACAAAAAGCGGTACCAACTCGAGATCAAACGCGTCGTCGAAGAGTTGCCCGGCCTGTCGCTGCGGCAAGAGCAAGTGGAAGATCTGATCCTCGAACCGGCCGAGGGCGACGGGCTACCATCGAATGCGACTGGCACCGGCCGGCGCGTCGTCGGCGTTCGCGTGCGCGGAGACGCGGTGTACCGAGCCGCTGCCGTCGTCATTACGACCGGCACGTTCCTGCAAGCTCTCATGCATACCGGCGAGGCCAAGACGGCCGGCGGCCGCGCGGGTGAAGGAACCTCCGCCGGACTGAGCGCGGCTCTCCAGCGCGCCGGCCTGAGACTGGAACGTTTCAAGACTGGCACGCCTCCTCGGCTGAGCGCCAAGACGATCGACTTTGCCGCGACCGAGCTCCAACCGGGCGACGACGATCCGCAACCTTTTTCGTACTTGACCGAGCGCCTGGCGCAATCGCAGTTGCCCTGCTACATCACTTACACGACGCCAGCGGTGCACGACGTGATCCGCGCGAATCTGCATCGTGCGCCGATGTACAGCGGTCAGATCAATTCGCGCGGCCCGCGGTACTGCCCATCGATCGAAGACAAGATCGTGCGCTTTGCCGACAAGGACCGGCACCAGTTGTTCCTCGAGCCCGAGGGACGCGATACGCAGGAGGTCTACGTCAACGGCATCTCGACTAGCTTGCCCCGAGACGTTCAGGACCAAATCCTGCGCATGATCCCGGGGTTGGAGCGGGCGGAGATCATGCGCTACGGCTATGCGGTCGAATACGATTATTGCCCGCCCGACCAGTTGCATGCCACCATGGAAACCAAAGCGGTGGCGGGACTTTATTTGGCCGGGCAGATCAATGGT
>JBQCJB010000677.1:0-7998 GCA_051953155.1 Aureliella sp.
CAAGTCGATGCCGCCGAAATCGGAATCGGGGGAAATGGACATGCAGGCAACGGACACGCAGGTAATGGAAACGCCGGTACTGGCGGCGGTCATACGGCGCCTCTGCCAGCCGACCTGGCGGCGATCGACCCGTGGCCCGAAACGCTCGACGCCACGCGGGCCGCGATCTCGACGGCGCTCAGCCAAGATGCTGACCGGTTCGTGGCGGTCTTTTCACCGTTCATGACGCTCGAGGAAGCTTACTTGCTGGCCAAGTTCCTCCGCTCGGGCGCAGGTCGGGCAACGCTCGCGCTCGGGCCGGTGCCGATCGAGGGCGAGGACGACCGCTATCCGAAGGACTTCAAAGGTCAGGCCCCCGAGCCGGAGAAGACCAAGTTCACGATCCGCGCCGAGAAGTGCCCGAACCGCCGCGGGGTCGAGATGATCCTCAAGCACTTTCAGGGGCAAGTCATTGGATTCAACAGCCTGCGTGAACGGTTGGACGCAGGCAAGGTCAGTGCAGCCTATGTCGTCGGCGGTTATCCGACGCCTGTCTTCGATCCCCAGACGGTCGGCGCGCTGAGCAAACTGCCGTGCCTGATCGTGCAGGACATCCTGCGGTCGCCGCTGAGCGATGCGGCGACGATCGTGCTCGCCGGCGGCAGCTTTGCCGAGCGCGAGGGAACGTTCGTCAACCACGCCGGCCTGGCCCAACTGATCCGCGCGGTCATTCGGCCTGTTGGCGACGCACGGGCTGACGGACGCATCTTGATGGAACTGTCCGGCCGCACGGGCCTGTTCAACTCGGCAGCCATCCGCAAGGAGATGGCTCAAGAGATTCCTGCCTTGTCGGCGCTGGCCGGCGGCGAGTTGGGCGAACTGGGTACGTTCGTAGTCAAACAACCTCAACCTGTGACGGCGTAATCGACATGGTCTTGTGGCAATACATTTGGCCTTTGCTGGTCGCTATCGGAATCGTGTTGGCGGTCGTACCGGTCGTCGGGCTGTACGGCACCTTCATCGAGCGCAAAGTCGCGGCTTGGATCCAGGACCGCGTCGGGCCTAACCGCGTCGGCCCGCTGGGGCTCTTCCAGGCGGTAGCCGACGGCATCAAGATCTTCCTCAAAGAGCAGATCATCCCGGCGCACGTCAACAAGGTCGTCTACTTCTTCGCTCCCACGGTCGGATTGATCTGTGCGATGTTGTCGATCGCCGTCGTGCCTTTCGGCCCGGCCGATCCGAACCATCAGCAAGGCTTTCGCGCGATCATCGCTCCGGGCGTCGACATCGGCCTGCTGTTCCTGCTGGCCATCTCGAGTCTTTCGGCTTACGGAATCATCCTCGGCGGTTGGGCTTCGAACAACAAATACAGTTTGTTCGGCGCGATTCGATCCTGTGCGCAGTTCATCAGTTACGAGATCCCGCTGGGGCTTTCGATCCTGGGCATCGTGATGATTTCGGGCACGCTGAACATCGAAGAACTGGTCGCCGCGCAAGGGCCTGGCATCACGCACTGGAACGTCTGGTGGCAGCCGATGGCCGCGCTGTTGTTCTTCACCGCCGCCTTAGCCGAAACCAATCGCCTGCCGTTTGACTTGCCCGAGTGCGAACAGGAACTGGTTGGTGGATTCCATACCGAGTACAGCGGCATCAAGTTCGTGTTGTTTTTCTTGGCCGAGTACACCCACGTGGTGACGGTCAGCTTCCTGACCGCGCTGCTGTTCTTCGGCGGCTGGCATTTCCCTGGGCTGACCGGTCCGGTCGACGGCACGATCCTCGGCTATCTGCTGCGGTGGTTGGTGTTGTTAGCCAAGGTGGCCTGCGTGTTCGCGGTGATTATCCAATTGCGGTGGACGCTGCCTCGGTTCCGCTTTGATCAACTGATGGGGCTGGCCTGGCGCGGGATGATCCCGCTGGGGCTGCTGAATCTGGCTGCCGTCGTCGTCGTGCTCAGTTTTGATCTGTCGCGATGGTGGCTGGCGCCGATCACGATCGGCTTTTTGATGGCCGCGGCCGCTTGGAATGCGAAAGTCGTCGCCGATCGCAGTCGCACGCTGGCCGGGCGGATGCCGGTCCGACCCGCGTCGACGTTTTGAGCTGGTCCGTTTCCGACTTCCAGCGAAATTGCCAACCGAACACGAACCAAAGTCGCCAGCCGCCGTAGCCGGCGGAACTAAAAGAAGACAATAGCCAAGGTGGCCAAAGCCATGACTGAAAAGAGCAAACGAGCGAAAACTGTGCGTTGGGCCGAGCCGCCCAAGATCGGGTTTGCCGAAGCGCTGTACCTGCCGGCGATCGCGCAAGGCATCTCCACCACCGTCAAGCACATGTTCGCTGGCAAGCCGATGACCCGCGAGTACCCGGAGGTCGAACCCGACATTCCGCCGAACTACCGCGGCGTGCATCGGCTCAATCGCGATGACAAAGGACGCGTCAAGTGCGTGGCCTGCTTCCTGTGCCAGACCGCTTGCCCGGCCAATTGCATCACGATCGAAGCCACCGGCACCGACAAGTCCGATCCCCAGTGGGCCGATCGCGACAAGTACCCGGCCTCGTTCGTCATCGACGAACTGCGGTGCATCTACTGCGGTATGTGCGAAGAGGCCTGCCCGGTCGACGCGATCGAGCTGACCAGCATCTATGACCTGACGGGTCTGACGCGCGAACAGATGTTCTTCGACAAGGAGAAACTGCTGAGCGTTTACGACGAGACGGTCCAGTCAGGCAAGGACCCGGTTCGCACGCGGCGCGGCGCGCTCAGCCCAGCCTCGGAACGCGCTCCGGAAGCCAGCGACGCACCACCACCGCCCGGCGGCGGATTGCGGGGCGGTTGATCGCGCAGTTCCGTCGAGACACCGCCGGCTGGACGTAAGCCGCGGCGGGATTGTTAGCAGCAGCCATGGCGAGTGCGACAGAAAAAAAACGGCCGATGCGGCCAGTAACTAGTTTCTAGCGTTGAGTATGAACCGATGATCGAAGCCATCGAAACCGTTCTGACAATTGCATTCGCCGCCGTGGCGCTGCTCTCGGGCGTTGGATTCGTGCTGTTCCGCCAGCCGGTTTACGCGGCGCTGAGCTTTGCGACCGCCGTGCTCGCGGCCTCGGCCCTGTACATCCTGCAAAACGCGGCTTATGTGGCGGCGGCGACGATGGTCGTGTACGCCGGAGCGACGATCATCATCTTTCTCTTCGTGCTCATGTTCGCCCAGCATTCCCATTTGCAAAGTTACGAACTGAAGTATTCCAATCTCGGCGTGGCCCTGGTCGCTTCGCTGTGCCTGTGCCTGCTGCTGGGATACGCAGTGACGACGCGGGGGCAGATCGCCAGTGGACCGCCGCTGTTGGTGCAGCCGCCGACCGGATCGGCACCGACTAGCGCCCCGCCAGCCAGCGGCGAACCGTTGCCGAGCGAAACGAAAGTCGACTCCCAACAGTCGCGAGCCGTTCCGACCGCCACCGATTCGTCCGTCGCCGCCCTGGGCCGCGTCACCTATACGCGGTACCTGTGGTCGATCGAGCTGGCCGGCACGCTGCTCTTGATCGCGGCCGGTGGAGCGATCGTGATCGCCCACCGAGAACCCCATGCCATTCAAACGACGGGAGCTTCCCTGTAATGACCAACCTGCTGCTGTTTGTCGGAGCGGGCCTGTTCGGCCTGGGCATGCTCGGATTCCTGACGCGCCGCAATCTGATCCTGATGTTCCTGTCGCTGGAATTGATGCTGGCGGGCGTCTCGCTGAACTTTATCGCGTTCGGCAACCAGTACGGCGATCTGGGCGGACAAGTCTTCGTGCTGCTGATCTTGACAGTCGCGGCCTGCGAAGCTGCCTTGGCGTTGTCCTTGATCGTGGCCCTGTACCGCAGCCGTCATTCGCTGGACATCAACGTTTGGCAGTCGCTCCGCGAGACGCATTTGAGCGACCGCGAGCGGGCCGAACAAATGGCTGCCGCTCCCTCGCGACCCGAGGAGGATGGCTCGACCTACGGTGAGATGCCGAAGCTGACCCCGGCCGGCCGCGATCCGCTGCAGTTCCCGGTGCCGCCCGAAACGCATCCGCGTCAACGCTTGGTCGTCACCGACCGTCCGCACCACGAAACTATCCGACGCGAAACTATCGACCGCGAACCGATCGAACGCGAACCGCTCGAACCCACGTAAACCGTTTTTTCAAAACCGTCACCTTCGCCACTGCAACTCCGAAGGCGACCACAGGCTCACCGGCTGGCCGAATAGTGCCGAGCGTGAATGCCGCTGTGGTGGCCAACATCAACCGACGAACCGAATTATGGACGAAACCTTAGCCTGGACGATTCCGTTTGCTCCGCTGGTGGCGTGCCTCGTTTGCGGGGCCTTGTCCTTTGCGCGAGTCGGCAAGCGCGCGGCGCATTGGCCGGCCTGGTTGGGGCTGGGCGCGGCGGCTGTCGCGGCCGTGATGTTGCTGGTCAAGTACGATCCCGAACATCCAATCACGGTCTTTAACTGCTACCAGTGGTTGAACATCGGCGCCGTCCAGTTGGACATCGCCCTGCAACTGGACGCGCTGAGCCTGATGCAGATCTGCGTCGTGACGGTGGTCGCCTGGCTGGTCGTGATGTACTCGCCCGGTTACATGCACGGCGATCCGGGATACGCGCGCTACTTTGCCGTGTTCAGTGCGTTCGTCTTCGCAATGTCGATGCTGGTTCTGGCTAACAACCTGCTGGTCCTGTATGCCTTCTGGGAAGGGGTGGGACTGTGCAGTTATTTGTTGATTGGTTTTTGGTACCAGCGACCGGCGGCGGCCAAAGCGGCCTTCAAGGCTTTCTTGGTCAATCGCGTCGCCGACTGCGGTTTCTTGCTTGGAATACTGCTTTTGTGGTTCGGCGTCGGCATGGTCGCGACGCCCAACGCGGGCGTGTTTAGCCGACTCGATTACAGCGTGATCTTCGATCCCGAGGTTGTTCGGGCTTTGGCGGCGCAGCATCCGACGTTGCTGGCGACCGTCGGGGCGCTGCTCCTGCTGGGAGCGATCGGCAAGTCGGCGCAGTTCCCGCTGCACGTCTGGTTGCCCGATGCGATGGAAGGTCCGACACCGGTCAGCGCGCTGATTCACGCGGCGACGATGGTCACCGCGGGTGTCTATCTGCTTTGCCGGATGTCGCCGCTACTGGTGCTGACGCCCGAGGTGTTGCTGGCGGCAGCTTGGATTGGCGGCATCACGGCCTTGCTCGCAGCCACCATCGCCCTGTTCCAGGACGATCTAAAACGCGTCCTGGCCTATTCGACGGTCAGCCAGCTCGGTTACATGTTCATGGGCGTTGGCTGCGGAGCGGCCGGCGAAGAGATGATGAGCGTGGCAATTATGGCGGCCATGTTCCATTTGGCGACGCATGCGTTTTTCAAAGCGTTGCTGTTCCTCAGCGCGGGCAACGTGATGCATGCGATGGGGGATGTAATCGATATGCGACAGTTCGGCGGCCTGCGGCGCGTATTGCCCTGGACGCATCTGTTGTTCGGCATCGGCGCCGCTGCCCTGGGTGGCCTGCCGCTGCTGTCGGGTTTCTGGAGCAAGGACAACATCCTGGCGTTGATTGCCCAAGCAGCCAAGACGTCTGATTACAGCGGCTCGTTCGACGCGCTGTTGATCATCGGTTTGCTGACCGCGTTCTTTACCGCCGTGTATTCCTTCCGAGCCTACTTCCGCGTGTTCCATGGTGCGGAGCGGTTTCCGCAGGAGGCCGGCGCGCATCCGCACGAAGCGACTGCGGGCATGTTGTGGCCGATGGCCATCTTGGCCGTGGGCAGCCTCGGCCTGGGCGCGGCGCTCGGACCGACTGGGCGATTGGAGCATTACTTCGAGCACATGCCCTACCTGCCGTCGATCGGCCACGGGGCGCATGGTTGGTTCATGATGATCGTCAGCAGTCTGGTCGCGCTCGCCGGGCTGGGCTTCGCGTGGTGGACGATCGCCATTCGGCTGAACTCTGCGGCTTTGGGCGCTCCGGTCGAAGCGGTAGCTCGAGCCGGCGTTCAGCGCTTCTATATCGATGAAATCTACACTGCGCTCTTCGTCCGACCGCTGGAAGGTTTGTCGCGCTGGTTGGCTCTGATGGATGTCAACCTGATCGATTACTCCTGGCGCGGGGTGACCAGCCTGCCGGGACGACTGGGTCATGCCTGGCGGCGAACTCAAGCCGGAGGATTGACCAACTACGCCGCGGTGATGGCCGTCGGGTTGGTGATCTGTTTGATAATCGTAGTGATGCAGTAGGCTCCGAGCGATCAACTGAGTTAACGATGAATATCTTGCTGCCTGTTTCTATTTTGTTGCCTTTCGTCGGTGGGCTGGTGCTGCTGTTGGCCCGTCGCAGCGTGGTCTCCGAGACGCTCGGCGAGTGGCTGGCCACGCTGGTGGCCGCCGCCTCACTGGGGCTGAGCATCGCCCTGGTGGTTGCGCTTGCCAAAGCCCCCGTGCCGGCAGCGGTCGCTGACGCGATTGCGGCCGGATCGCCCGCGCCGACGATCGTCCCCAAGCTGGAGTACGCGCCCGAGTGGTTGCGGATACGCCTGCCGGCAACGGCCACGCTGACCAACGATGGCTGGCAACTGCGGCTGGGGCTGGACGGTATCGGAGCGGTCATGGTCCTGCTGACCACGCTGGTCACGCTGTGCGTGCTGGTGATTGCCCGCAAGACGGTCGACCACAACCGCAGCGACTTTGGAGCCTGGACGCTGGTGGCGACCGGTTGCATGCTGCTGGTGTTCATGGCCATGGACCTGTTGCTGTTTTACATCGGCTTCGAACTGGTGCTGGTTCCGTTGTTCGTGCTGATCGTGCTGTGGGGTGACCGCGACGCGACTCGAGCGGCCAAGCGGTTCGTGCTCTACACGCTGGCCGGCAGCATTCCGATGATCCTGGCGCTGCTGGGCATTTCGGCCCTGACTTCGATGCCGACCGATTGGCAGATTGGCCTGAGCGAGTTGTCACGACGCGCCGCTGCGCAGGCGTCCGATCCAGATCAGCTCGCCGCGCAAGCGTGGATCTTTTGGTTGTTGGTGCTCGGACTGGGCATTAAGACAGCCGTTCTGCCGCTGCACACCTGGTTGCCGACGACGTACGGTTCCTCGCATCCGACCTGTTCGGCCTACCTGGCCGCGGTCGTTCTCAAGCTGGGCCTATTCGGATTCGTGCGGTTGGCGCTGCCGCTGGTTCCCAATGCATCGGCCGCTTATGGCCCGATCGTGCTGGGGACCCTGGGCGCGGTCGCCATCGTCTACGGTGCATTGGCCGCGCTGGCACAGCGCGACTTGCGGCTGTTGATGGCCTACAGCAGTCTTTCGCACGTCGGTTTCATCACCCTGGGATTGTTCGCTCTGAATACGGAGGGCATCGCTGGCGCGACGCTACAGATGTTCAATCACGGTTTGACGACTGCGGCGATGTTCTTGCTGGTCGCTTGCCTGATCGTGCGCCGCGGCAGCGCGCGCTGGGATGTGGGCAGTCGCGGAATTGCCGATCATTTTCCGAGGCTGGCCTTCTTCCTGGTCTTCTTTGTCGTCGCCGGCGCGGGCATGCCGGGGCTGAACAACTTCGTCGGCGAATTCTTGGCTTTGGCTGCCATGGTCAGCCGCTATCCGGTGCTGACCGCCGTCGGATCGCTGGGGATTGTGCTCGGTGCCTGGTATTCGTTCCGGATGACGCAAAACCTGCTGTTCGGCCGCTATGAGGCCGACGGTGCGGCGGCCGACTCGGATCTGCCTCTGGAGACTCACGACCTGACGGTCGGCCAGCGGGCGGTGTTCGTGCCGCTGGCGATTCTGTCGCTGGCGATCGGCATCATGCCGCTATCGGCGATCGATCTGTTCCGCGCCGACGCCGAGCGGATTGCGGCGGTCACCGGAGTGGCCGAGCAGGCTCTCGATGGGCCACTGCGCGACGACGACAGGATAGAAGTGGGAGCGGCTGCCGAGCCCGGTCGTATCATCGAGCCGGTCGCGCTGGCCCGCTGAGAAGTGGCTTCGAGTTATCAAGCTTTCCT
>JBQCJB010000678.1:0-6565 GCA_051953155.1 Aureliella sp.
CGGCCGAGCTGGTCGATCGCCGCGATTTGCCGATCCGCGGCGTCCCAAACACTCTGGCTGACGTTGCCCAGCGGATCGATGGTCCGCACCAGCCGGCCGCGCGCATCGTACTGGTTTGTAACCGTATGCCCGCGCGGATCCATCGTGGCAATCAACTGATCATCCGCGTCGTAATCGAAACGCGTCACAGCCCCTGTCGGATCGACCGAAGCGGTCAGCCGATTCCGGTTGTCGTAATCAAAAGTCGTCGCCTGTCCGGAGGCATCCTTGCGTGAGCTGAGATTTCCTGCAGCGTCGAATTGATAACTGGTTTCGCCCCCCAGTGGGTCGATCTCCTTGATCAGCCGATCTCGGGCATCGAATTCGTATTTCCAATGCTCTGCGCCCGGTTCGATCTCCTCGATCCGATGGCCATTGGGATCGTAGAAAGTTTGGGTCACCGGCGAATTCAGCGGCCCTGCGCCGTCGGGATCGGGTTCCGTAACACGAACGACCCGATTCATCGAATCGTATTCGATCTGAGTCCGATGACCATTCTCATCGATCAGCGCAGTCCGATTGCCCGGCGCATCGTATTCGTAGCGCACGACGGCTTCAGCGGATGTGCCTACGGCCGACGTGATCGCTATCAAGCGATCCAACGCGTCGTAGTCGTAGTCCGTGACCCGACCCAACGGATCGACCATCTTGTCGACCAAGCCGTGTGGTGTATATGTGTAAGCCGTGACCAGATCAGCGTTACCGCCAAGGCTGCTGACGATGCGCGTGGTCGAAAGCAGGTTGCCATTGGCCGGATCCGTCTGGTAAATCGTTCGCTGCCCTAGCTCGTTGGTCTCTGAGGCTTGCTGGCTGAAGGTGGCGTCGTAGGTAAACGTTCTCCGCCCCGGCAAAGTCGACGGCAGGGTTTGAGGCTGCAACAAGGTAGTGCTGACCGAATTGGGGCTGACCCGCAACGTGTAGGACTGCGTGAAAGTTGCATTCGCATCGATTACCAGCACATACTCTTCGGTGCGCGGCAACTGGATCGTCTGCGACTGGCCGACGACGACAGTGGCGAGTAATCGATTCGCGGAGTCAAACAATCTGGCCCGGGAATTGAACACGGGTGACGTAGTGATGATCGACACCATTTGGTTCGCCTGGCCCACAAACCGCAATGCGTCTGCTTCGACACCCAGCAGGGTCGAGTCAGTAATGAGCGTGTCGGCAGCGATGGAAGGCTGCGCTAGCAAATCCAGCAATCGAAAGCTGTAGTCTCCGCTGGACGCCCCGGCGCCTCCGACCAGCAGCGTGTAGTCGCCCGTTCTCGCGATCGTAATCGGTCCGACGCCTATGTCAGTCACCTCATCGAAGACCAGTTCGCCGTCGGGCCCGAGCAGACGCTGCCGCACCGCCCCCAAGCCCGTGGCGCGCGTGTCGAGATACAGACGCTGGCCAGCAACCGCATGGATGGCATACACATCGGTCTCGTCGGGCTCAAGCGATACGTTGTTGACGACCGCATTGACCAGCACCTTCCGAGCGGCAGCCAGATTCAATAGTTGAAAGTCGTAATCGGCCGGAAACGCAGCGCTGGCGTTGGTCACCTTCAGGGTGTAGGTGCCGGAGCGTGGCAGGCTCACCGGTACCGCGTCCATGTTGGCCGACAGCGAAAACACAAGCCCACCGGTAGGATCCCGCAGCTCGACGACTGAACTGTCGTTGTCTGTTTCCAGCGCATCGTAGAGGACGCTCAGTCCGGCTGGGGCCGAGAATTGGAACGTCGCAACCTGCTGCGGCGCTAAAGTGCCAGACTGAACGATCGGCAAGCCCGAGACAGCGACAGCCGCGTCACTGACGTCGGTAACGCCGATTCCGTACGAGTGTGATGTGGCCACATCAGCCCAACGAACGACGACGATGTACGATCCCGCACTTTGCAGAGAAACGGATTGGCTGGAACCGGGCGTTGCATTACAAACGATGCAAGAATTGCTGGGCGAAAGCAGGGACCAGTTGTAGCCCACGGTAGTACTGAAACTGATTTGCAGTCGCTGACCCGCCTTGCCCTCCAGGCGATACGCAACTGTTTCGAGGCCCGGATCCAAAGTCCCGGCGATCGGAGCCAGCAGCCCGACCTCCGGAGCCGTGGACGCGTTGAGCAGTCGGAATCGATACGAGCCTGTGATATCGCCGCTGGCATCCACCACGATTTGGTACGTACCGTTCTCCAGCAATGTCGCGACGGGAACGTTCTCGTCGTCGCTGTTCTGGTTCATCACATTCACGCCGCTGGGACTGACCAGACGAACGCTGATCGCCGCAAAGTCGTTTTGCTGACTGTCGTAGAGCACGCGTTGGCCGAGTGCGCCGGTGAATGTATAGATGTGCTGGTCACCAGGTTCGTTGAGGTCGCCGGAGATGATTGCACCGAACTCCAGCGGCTCGGTGACCGTCGCCGGGGTAATTGCGCGGAACTTGTACGATGCGCTGCTGTCGGCAACCGTGCTGCGCAGTTCCAGGAAGTAGTTCCCGTCGGCCGGCAACTCGACTTTGAAATCGCTAAAGTCGGAACTCGAGACGACCACGCTACCGTCCGGTCCGTACAACGCCCAGCGCATGCCTGCCGATTGCAAACTATCGAAGTAAAGGCGTTGGCCGGCGGTACCATGCAAACGCAGAAATTCAGAACTCTGACCTACAGGCAATGAACCGCTGACGGTCGTGTCTAAATCCAACCGCGGTGCGGAACTAACATCCAGCACGCGAAATCCGAAATCTCCCGTGACATCGCCATCGCCACTAAACAGCAGCAAGTACATGCCAGATTCGACCAGGGTAACAGGCCCTTGGTCGTAGTCTTGATTGTTATTGAACAGGACCGCCCCGCTGGGCGCAATCAGTTGGACTCGCTGCCCACTGTGAAAATCGTTCTGCAGACTGTCGAAGAAGATCCGCTGTCCCGCAGCGCCAAGGAAAGTGAATTCGTGGCGATCGCCAGGTGCATCGAGCGCGCCCGTAACCTGGCTGCCAAGGGCCAGCGCCTGCGAGGTGTGCAGCGGTTTCAGCAGCCGGAAACTATACGTACCGGTGACGTCGTTGTCGCCACTGAAAACCAGGCGGTAATTGCCCGATTCCTTGACCGGCAACGGACCCAGGTTGGCATCCTGATTGTCATTGAACAGAGTGGCGCCGCTAGGGGAGAACAGTTGAACCCGCTGACCGCCGCCAAAATCGCTTTGCAAACCGTCGTAGAAGATCTGCTCGCCTACCGAAGCGGCAAACGTGACCTCTCGCTCGTCGCCTGGTCCGGCCAGAGCAGCACTGATGATCGTGCCAGGCACGTACGGCTGCGAAGTGTAAGTCGGCGAGGTCAGGCGAAAACTAAACGACCCGGTCGCATCGTTGTCGCAGCTCATGACCAGGCGGTAAGTCCCTGTCTGGGTTAAGGAGATCGGCCCCTGATTTGCATCTTGGTTGTCGTTGAAAAGGACCGCGCCGGTTGGCGAAAACAATACGGCGCGTTGGCCGCCACCAAAATCGCTTTGCAGGCTGTCGTAGAAAATCCGCTGCCCAACCGTCCCCGCAAAGGTGAACTCTCTTTCGTCGCCTGGATTGGCCAGGGCGCCACTGACCGTCTGGCCTATGCTTACGGACTCGGAGGTGAACGCTGGCTGCAGCAGACGGAATCCGTACGATCCAAAGGCATCGTTGTCGCCTGAGATGAGCAGTCGGTATTGGCCGCTTTCGGTCAGTGTCAGCGGTCCTGAATCTGCGTCCGAATTGTTATTGATCAACACCGCAGCCGAGGGACTAAGTAGCTGGACGCGCGTGGCGATCGCGAAATCGTTCTGTAGGCTGTCGTAAAAAATGCGCTGGCCGACGCTGCCAACAAAAGTGTACTCGGCCGTATCGCCTGGACCGGCCAGCGACGTGTCAACGACACTACCAAGCGTCAAAACGTTGGAGGCGAAGTTTGGCTCGAGCATGCGGAAGCTGAACGGGCCGGTGGCATCGTTGTCGCCGCTGATGAGCAATCTGTAGACGCCGGCCTCCATTGCCGTGAACGGACCGAAATTGGCGTCGGTGTTGTTGTTAAAGACCGTCGCCCCGCTTGGGGAAAGCAAGCGCGCCCGCGTCGCAAGCGCAAAGTCGTTTTGAAGGCTGTCGTAAAAGAAACGCTCGCCGACGGTAGCGGCAAAGCGATACTCTTTCTGATCCCCGGGATGGAGCAGCGAGTCGCTGATCGTCGCCCCGAGCGTCAGAGTCTGCACGTCGTGGCTCGCGCTGACGACTTGAAAGTTGAAATCGGTCGCGCTTTGGGAAAGGTTATTGATCAGCAGTTGATACGTTCCCGTTTCGGTCAGGGTAACGGGCCCGCTGCTGGCGTCGGCGTTGATGTCGGAAACTTGCGCGCCGCTAGGCGAAACCAGTTTCGCTCGCACATTATCAAAGTCCGTATCCAGCCCATCATAGAACCAGGATTGCCCTGTACTTCCGGACAGCGTGAAGGCCCGCGTTTCGAACGCGGCGAGCGGCCCCGTTTGCGCCGTGCCCAGACCAATAGCTGGCGCAGCGAGCAAGTCGATTAAAGTGAAGGCATAGTTGCCGCTACTGCCTGGCGTATCGCCTGAAACGGACAGCGTGTAAGTACCCGATCGATCCAGAACGACGGGACCACGCTCCCCTTGGTCGTCGCTGAACAAGACGGGTTGCCCTAGCGGATCCTTGAGCTCCAAGCGTAGCGGAGCTGCGTTCGTGGTCACCGTCGAATCCAGCCACACGATCATGCCGGCCGATGCCTGGTACGGGAACGCTTGCGACTGGCCGGCAACCAACGCGCCGGTGTGCGTCACACCAAAGCCACTGGCCGCGACGCTCGCGTCGGTAACATCGAGTACCTGGAACTGGTAACTGACCGGATTGGCACTGTCCGTGCCTGCTAGGAGAAGCGTGACCGGCCCGTCGGAAGGCAGGGTCACCGTGAAACTAGTACCTAGGCCGACATTGCCACCCAGCACTTGCCCCGCAGGGCCGAACAGTGTCCAGGTCGCATTACCCGACTGCGAACTGGCGAATGTCAGCCGTTGGCCGCGCGTTCCCGAGTAAGCATACGCGGTCCTCGAGATGCCAGGAGTCAACGTGCCCGCGATAGGCGTCGCCAGGACCAGCGGCTGCCTGGCCAAATCGAGCAGTTGGAACTGGTAATCGCCAGTCGTATCGCCGCTGCCGAACAACTGAACGCGGTAGGTGCCGGCCTCCGACAATATGAACGGCCCTCTGTTCGCTTCGTCATGATCGAAAAACAGGATGTTCCCAGACGGATCGACCATCTGGACGCGCAGATCATCAGCCGCGCTTGGCAAGGCGTTGTAAGCCACGCGTTGTCCGACGACGCCATCAATGGTCCACACATCCGCCTCGCCAGGGCTGGCAACCGTTCCGTTGACGGCTGCGTTCAACGGCAGGCTCGACACGCTCACAGTTGGGCTGCTCAGCCGGAAATGGTAATCGCCGGTTGCGTCGCTGTTGCCGAACAGATGCAGCCGGTAACTGCCAGTTTCACGGAGCGTGAAAGTGCCGAGGTTGGCTGCATCATGATCGAAGAAAATCACCTGGCCCGACGGCGATACGAGCTGAGCCCGCAGATCGTCACTTGCGCTTGGCAACGCGTCATAGTACAGCCTCTGACCAACGACTGCGTCGAAGGCGTAGCTGTCCAAGTCTCCCGGCTGGTCGATCGCCCCCGTCACGTCGGCGCCCAGCGTCAGTGGTATGTCCGAAGCCGTCGGCTCGAGTAAACGGAAGTGGTAATCGCCGCTCGCATCGCTGTTGCCAAACAGATGTAGCCAGTAAACGCCCGCTTCGTTGAGTGAAAATGTCCCGAGATTGGCCTCGTCGTGATCGAAGAAAATTACGCGGCCGGAAGGCGAAACAAGCTGTACGCGCAGATCATCGGCGGCGCTTGCCAGAGCGTCATAGTACAACTGCTGGCCAGGCGCTCCGTCGAAGAAATAGCTATCCAACTCGCCGGCCACGTCGATCGATCCAGTTATCTCGGAGCCGAGCGTCAGCGGCAGCGCGGTAGCTGGCGCGTCGATCAACCGGAAGTGATAATCGCCAGTCGCTTCTGCGTTGCCATACAAATTCAGCCGGTAGGCACCCCCTTCATTGAGCGTGAACGCGCCCAGATTCGCCTCATCATGATCGAAGAAGATCACGCGCCCCGACGGCGAGACCAGTTGCACTCGCAAGTCGTCGCTGGCGCTGGCCAGGCCATCGTAGAACAGTCGCTGTCCCACGGCGCCATCGAAAGCGTAGCTGTCCAATTCGCCGGGGACTCCGATTGTCCCGGCCACATCCGCTCCCAGAGAAAGTGGCAAAACGGCGGCTGTCGGCTCGACCATCCGAAAATGATAATCGCCAGTCGCATCGGCGTTGCCGAACAGATTCAGCTTGTAAAGGCCCGCTTCCCCCAGAGTCAGGGCGCCACTGTTGGCTTCGTCATGGTCGAAGAAGAGGATTTGTCCGGTCGGGGACACCAATTGTGCGCGCAGGTCATCGCTGTTACTGGCCAGACCGTCGT
>JBQCJB010000679.1:0-5640 GCA_051953155.1 Aureliella sp.
ACCGTGGTCAATTTCCTGTCCCAGTGGTGCGAAGTCGTCGTCGAGCGGGACGGCTTTGTCTGGACGCAGAACTACGAACGCGGCATCGCCACCGGGCCCGTGCAAAAGGGCAACCCTTCCAAGCGGCACGGCACCAAGACGATCTTCAAACCCGATCCGCTGATCTTCCCGATCACCAAGTTCAACTTCGACACGCTCTACAAACGCATGCAGGAACTGGCGTTCCTCAACAGCGGCGTGCGCATCAAGTTCTTCGACCAGCGGATCAACGAGGGTGACGAGTTCTACTACGAACGCGGCATCATGGAGTTCGTCGAGTATCTCAACCGCGCCAGCGACGCGATCCACCCCGACGTCATCATGATCGAAGGGGAAAGCGAGTCGGTCGGTTACAAGATCGCGCTGCAGTATTCTGCCGAATACACCGAGAACCTGCAGTCGTACGTCAACAACGTCCACACGATCGAAGGGGGCACGCACGTTTCGGGTTTCCGCACCGCCCTGACGCGCACGCTGAACAACTACGGCCGCAAGGAAAACCTTTTCAAGGATCTGGCTCCCACGGGCGACGATTTCCGCGAGGGTTTGACGGCGGTGATCAGCCTCCGCGTCCCGCATCCGCAGTTCGGCGGCCAAACCAAGACCAAGCTGGGCAACAACGAGGTCGAAGGGATCGTCAATACGGCCGTCGGCGAAGCCCTAACCAAATACTTTGAAGAGAACCCGCGCAACGCCCGGCTGATCCTGAAGAAAGCCATGCTGGCGGCCGAGGCCCGCGAAGCGGCCCGCAAGGCCAAGGACTTGCTGCGCAAACGCAAAGACGCCCTCGGTGGCGGCGGCCTGCCGGGCAAGCTCCGCGACTGCATCAGCAACAAGATGGAAGAGTGCGAACTGTACCTGGTCGAAGGTGATTCGGCCGGTGGTAGCGCCGAAGGCGGCCGCTTCCGCGATTTCCAGGCCATCCTGCCGCTGCGCGGTAAGATCATCAACGCCTACAAGAGCCGCGAAGATAAAGTACTGGGCAACGAAGAAGTCCAGAGCATGATCCAAGCGATCGGCAGCGGCATCGGCGCCGACCAGGACGTGGCCAAGCGGCGGTACAACAAGGTCATCATCATGACCGACGCCGACGTCGACGGTTCGCACATCCGCACATTGCTGCTGTGCTTTTTCTATCGGCAGATGTACCAGCTGGTCGCCGGTGGACACGTCTACCTGGCCCAGCCCCCGCTATTCCGCGTGCTCCGCGGCAAAAAGGATCGCTACTACGTCCAGACCGAAGAAGAGATGAAATCGCAGCTCCTGGAAAAGGGGCTCAGCGACAGTTGGCTGGAAACCGAAGACCACCGCCGCATTGACGGCGACGAAATGCGCTCGCTGTGCAAGACGCTGGCCGGCATGGAAGACGCGCTGATCGCCCTGGAACGCCGCGGCATCAGCCTGCGGGCCCACGCGGGCCGCATGGAGCAAAATCCGCCGCGCTTGCCGATCTTCCACCTCTCGGTCGGCGCCGACAGCCATTGGTTCCTGACCCGCGAGGCCCTAACCGACTACATCAACGCTCACGATCTCTCGATCGACAGCCGCGGTGATGATCGCGACAAATCCGCCAAGCCCCCTGCGGCCGAGGGCAACGGAGCCGCAGGCGGCGACGGCAGCACCAATGGCGAGGCGACTGTGCACGTGCACCTGGATGAACTGCACGAAGTCAAGACGATCAACTCGGGGCTGAAAGAACTGGAAAAGCATGGCTTCGGCATGCAGGACCTGATTCCGCAGGAACGCACCGGAGCGACCGAGTCGAAGTTCAACCTGCACCGCGAAGAGACGCAAAAGGGAATCGAAGATTTGCGAGCCCTGTTGGCTGCGGTCCGCGAGGCGGGTGAAAAAGGACTCCAGGTGACGCGCTTCAAAGGTCTGGGTGAAATGAATCCCGAAGAACTTCGCGAAACGACACTCGACCGCAGCAACCGTACGCTCGTCCAAGTCACGCTGACCGACGCGGCAACTGCCGACGAGATGTTCCGCGTGCTGATGGGCGACAAGGTCGAACCGCGTCGCAAGTTCATCGAGAAACACGCCCTCGACGTGCGCAACCTCGACATCTAAACGTTCGCGGCTGTGGCCACACTCAGCCAGGCTGTGAGCGCTTGAAAACGCTTTCGCCTACTGGTCGCTCGAGGCGACCGGTTCGCGAAAGCGATAGCCGACGCCGCGAACCGTTTCGATGGTGTCGGCCAGCCCGCCGAGTTTCTTGCGGAGGGCCCGGATGTGGACATCGATCGTCCGTTCGAGCACCAGTGTGTCCTCGCCCAGAGCTGCGTCGATCAGCTCGCTGCGATCGAACGCCCGACCGGGCTGACGCAGCAATGTTTCCAACAGCCGAAACTCGGTGCGAGTCACAGCGATCGGTTCGTCGTCGACGCGCACCTGGTGACGCCGGCGGTCGATCGTAATGCGATGGCAGCTAACGATCTCGCCGTCGAGCCGCTCGGCCGCGTCGCGCCGACGCCGCAGCGCGCGAATCCGTTCCAACAGCACCCGGACGCTGAAGGGTTTGAGGACGTAATCGTCGGCGCCGACCGAGAAGCCGATCAACTGGTCCGCTTCCTCGCTCTTGGCGGTCAGCATGATGATGACGGCGTTGCGCGTCTCGCTGCCGGCCCGCAACTGCCGACACACTTCGATGCCGTCGACCAGCGGCAACATGACATCCAGGATGACGATGTCAGGCGTCTTGAGTCGAGCTTGCGCTAAACCATCGCGGCCGTCGTATGCCCGGGCGACTTCGTAGCCTTCGCGGCTGAGATTGTATTCGAGGACTTCGGCCAGGGCGTGGTCGTCTTCGACGATCAAGATTTTGGTCGTTGGCATAAGCGCTCGGCAGGGCGGCCGGCAGAGCCGCAGTCGTAATTAGCGCGAGGAAAACCGTAGTTCCCCGCCGTCTCCGGTCTGATGGTAACGGTGCCTGACGATCACTCCGTTGACCATGTACACCACGTCTTCGGCGACGTTGGTCGCGTGGTCGGCAATGCGTTCCAGGTGCCTGGCGGCAGAGAAGCAATGCAGCCCGGCATCGATCCACTGGCTATTGCCGACCATCAGGGCAGTGATTTGGTCGATAACTTTGACATTCAAACTGTCGACGGCATCGTCGCGACCGATGACGCTGTAAGCCAGATCGATGTCGGAATTGACGAACGCGTCCAGCCCATCATGGACCATCCGCGTGGCCATCGAAACCATGTCGTTGATCATCTCGGGGATGGGAAATTCGGGGATCGGCGCCAGGCATTGACCACGCTCGGCGATGTTGCAGGCCAGATCCGCCATGCGCTCGAGATCATTGTTGATCTTCATCATGGTCGTGATTCGCCGCAGGTCGGCCGCCACCGGCTGGTGCAGGGCCAGCATCTTGAGGCATTCCTCTTCGATGCGCACCTCTTGTTGGTCGATCTCGCGGTCGCGGCCAATGACCTGGTCGGCCATTTCGCGCCGCCGCTCAACGAGCGATTTGACCGCCGTGTCGATCATTTCCTCAACCTGGCCGGAGATCGTCAGGAGGTGATGGTAGGCTTGCTCCAGGTCGTGCTGTAGGTGTCGTGACATCCCGCGTCTATTCCTCGCTACCGGCCAAGGCAAACGCGTGCCGCCGGATTAGGGCTGTGAAGTTTTTTTCAAGCACAGAGGCCTGTGTTGGGCGCGTCGACGCGGAAAGCCGCCTAGGGCACTGTTCCGTTTATCATCGAATGGGCGTCCGCTGGCCACCGGTCTTTGATGAAGATTGTGTAAATCCTACCGCTGGCAGGCGAATCTCGAAACAGGTTCCCTCCCCTTTGCGGCTGGTCAGCTCGATCGACCCGTCGAGGGCTTCGGCCAGTTGTTTGACGATCGCCAGCCCCAGCCCGGTTCCGCCAGTATCGGTCGCTCGGTCCTTCTGCACTCGAAAGAAACGCTCGAAGACGCGGCGCTGGTCAGCCTCCGAGATACCGATCCCTGTATCGCGCACGCGCAGCACGACGTGGTCGCCATCCCTGGCCAGATCCACATCGATGCGTCCACCGGCAGCCGTATATCGCACGGCATTGGAAAGCAGATTGCTGGCGATCGTTTGGAACGCATCGCGATCGGCCATCAACAGCACCTGATCGCTCGGAATCCGAGCGTCGATGGCGATGTCTTTGGCATGGGCCATGGCCAGCGCCGCCGTCAGGCAGGGCTGTAGAGCCGCGGCCGCGTCGATGCGCTGGAGCCTCAGTTTGAGATTGCCCGATTCGGCCCGCGCCAGTTGCAGCATCCCGGTCACCAGGCGATCCATCCGATCGGCCTGAGTGAGAATGTTGGTCAGGAAGCGCTCGGTCGCCTCGGGATCGTCCTGGCCGATGGCCTGCAGCGTTTCCGTGTAGGCGCGAATCGCAGCCAAAGGCGTCTTGAGTTCATGCGATGCCCCGGTAACGAACTCGCGCCGCGCCAGTTCGCTACGCTGCGTGCTGCTGACGTCGGTCGCTGTTAGCAGCACTCCCGGCCGCTCGGCGACCAGCGGCAGTGAAGTGGCGGCCAGTCGCAGGAAGCGAGGCGCACTGCCGACTTCCAGCGTTTGCTCGCTCGACTGCCCTGTGCTCAAAACATGCTCGAACAGTTCCACGACGCGCGGCAGCCGCACGACTTCTACCAATGGCCGCAGGGCGACATCGTCCGAACCGAGCTCGAGTTGCGAGCGCAAGATGCGATTGATCAACACGACGCGTCCCTGATCGTCGACCGCTAATACGCCTTCGTTCAGATGGTCGAGCACTTGCTCCAACCGGCCTGCCGCTTGCTCCAGACTTGCCAACCTCGCATCAGCGCGAATGGGCCAGGCCGGCTCGCCACTTGCCGCGGCCGGCAGCGCGCCGAATGGCTCCTGGCGGCGAGTCATGGCCAGTAGCGCCGCGGCCACGCCTAAGGCTGACCACGCAAGCCACCAAACCCAGCCCCCGCCGCTGGACGCGAACGTGCGCGTCGCCCGGAGGCCACCGAACCGAGAGCGCACATCCTTTAGCGGCACGGTAACCGTCGCCCGCCAAGCACCCGTCGGAGTGCGGAGCCACGTCGATGCAGCGGGCGACTGCGACTGTTTCGAGTCGGTGGGAGCCGGCTTGGTTTCGGCCAAGTGGGGCAGCGGTACGAGGTCGGCCTCCAACCGCTCTTCCAGGCGGATCCAGTCCGGATCGTTCTCCCAGGGTTCACGCCACTGCTTTACTTCGATCAGGCCAGCGACGGCTTCGATCGTGCGCGTGAACTGGGCAACCTGGCTCGACCTCCAAGCGGCGCCCAGACACCAATTGCCCACTAGTCCGAGCCCCAACCACAACCCGAGTACGCCCCAGAGCCGGAGCCCTGGGGCCTGCTGCGGCCGGCGCGGGAGCTTCGATTGAGCGGTGCTGGGGTCCAAAAGTGTGCCTTTCCCGGGTTCTTTTCCGAAGCTTGCCAAGCCTGAATTATACGCAGCCACATCGAAGGTATCATGAAGGGAGAATCGGAGGTTCGAGGGATATGAGTTTTCATTCGTCGCCCGAAGACGGATCGCGGGATTTTAACCAACTCCTGACAGTGGCCCGCACCGGTGATCGCGATGCGCTCGGCGAGCTGCTGCAAACT
>JBQCJB010000680.1:0-2357 GCA_051953155.1 Aureliella sp.
GATTTTGCTCCGATTTGCGAAGCCGCCCACGTCCCGCCTCCCAGCCAAGCGAATTGTCCATTCTGCTGCGGACATGAAGATGCGACCCCGCCGCCGCTGGCCGTCTATCCCCAAGGCCAGGCAGCCGATCCGGCAGTCCCATGGCTGTTCCGAGTCGTTCCGAACAAGATCCCCGCCGTCAACGGTGTGCAGGCGCTGAAGTTTGCCGCTCTGGCCGGGGTGGAGAGCATGGCCTGCGGCCTGGCCAGTTCCAGTGGCGAGCCGACTGCCCAGCCGACCACGACTGCGGCCGCCTGCAGCGAAGAAGACGATCCGCGGCCCAGCGAAAGCGGCAAAGGCGCGATCGATCTGTTCCAAGCTCGCAGCATCACCGGCGCCCACGAAGTGATTATCGAAAGCCCTCGGCACGTTTGTTCGCTAACCGACCTGGACCGAGAAACAACCACCCTGATCTTCAGGGCCTATCGCGATCGTCTGCGCTATTGGAGCCAGTGCTCGGATATCGCCTACGCCGTCGTTTTCAAAAACGTCGGGCTCGATGCAGGAGCCTCGCTGGTGCACACGCACAGCCAACTGATCGCCACCAATATCCTGCCGACGGACGTGGGCCGCTCGGTCCAGCGCATGGAACTGTTCGAACAAACCGAATGCGCGTGCCTGTTCTGCCGCATGCTGTCCGACGAACTGGAGGAGGGCGTTCGGATCGTGGCGGAGACGGACGACTTCGTGGCTTTCTGCCCGTTTGCCAGCCGTCTGCCGTCGCTGGTGACCGTGCTGCCGCGTCAGCACTGCAGCACCTTTGAGACGACCAGCGACACGAGCGTCGATCAGTTGGCCTGCCTGGTGCAAAAACTCGTCCGCTCGATCGAGCAGTGCTATCCGCAAGCCGCTTACAATTACGTGTTGCACACGGCCCCGCGCGGCAAACGCCACTCGCCCGCGTTTCACTGGCGGCTGGAGATCTTTCCACGGCTGACGCGCGTCGCCGGTTTCGAATGGGGCTGCGACTGCTTCATCAATCCGCTCCCCCCGGAACTGGCCGCCCGCCGGCTCCGTTGCCACTGCAACTAATTCCGAGCGTTAAGGTCGGTATCCTTTAAAACCTTCTGCCGGTACGTTCGAGGCGCCGAGGGCGCGGGCGATGGTCGTCAGGTTGTGGTCCATCATGCCGATATAAGTGCCTTCGTACGTTCCCTCGTTGCCCATGGCGTCGGAGTACAGTTCGCCGCCGATCTTGACCGTGTGCCCATGCGCAGCGGCGCCTTCGAGCAAGGCTTCGATGCTCTCCTTGGGAACGCTGCTCTCGACGAACACCGCTTGAATCTTGCGCTCGACCAGCAGGTCGACCAGCGCGTTGATGCGCTGCAAGCCAGCCTCCGACTCGGTGCTGATGCCTTGGATGGCTTGTACCTCGATGCCATAGGCGCGGCCGAAGTAGCGGAAAGCATCGTGTGACGTGATTAGCACGCGCCGCTCCTCGGGCACGCCAGCGATGACCGCTTGGCCATAGGTGTGCAGCCCATCGAGCTGCTCGCGGAGCTTCGCCGTGGCCGCTTGATACTCGTCAGCGTGAGGCGGATCGAACTCGGCGAAGAACTCGCCGACGACGCCCGCCGCCTGGCTCCAGAGACTGACGTCCATCCACACGTGGGGATCGGGATGATCGGCGCTCTGGCCGGCGACCTCCGCGGGCAATTTAACGCGGCCGGCCACTGGGCAGGTCGGCTTCGATTTGCCAAACCTTTCGAGCGTCTCGGCCATCTTGCCTTCCAGCAGCAGACCGTTGTAGAGCACCACGTCTCCTTCCAGGATCGCCTGCACATCGTCGCGCGTTGGTTTGTGGAGATGGGGGTCGACGCCCGAACCGATCAGCTGCGTCACCTGGACGTGCTCGCGACCGATCTCGCGAGCCAAGTCGGCGACCATGCCGACGGTCGCGGTCACCCGTATCGGCCCCTTGCCTGCGTACTTTGCCGAAGCACCGCCCCCACCGCCGCCGGCGTTCGATGTGCATCCGAGCTGCAGCAGGGCAACAGCCAACAGTCCCAAGACGCTCAGCCGCCCGGCAGTCTGAGCTAGGAGACGGGCAAGCGGGGCGGCTGCAGCAGCCCTACTGAGGTCGCCAGTGAGAGCGCTTCGTAAATGCATCTTATCTTTCGTCATTGCTGGGTGAGCTAAAACTCGGCGCTGGCTCGATCTGCTCGTCGATCAGCGCGTCGAGCACCTGGTCGAGGTTGTCATACAGTCCGCCGACCAGCGATTGCTCTTTGCAGTACGCTTCGATGCTGCTCATCGGAAACGTGCGCCGCGCGTCGAGACGAAAACTGCGGGTGGCGCTCTCCTTGGGATAGATGCCC
>JBQCJB010000681.1:0-2217 GCA_051953155.1 Aureliella sp.
AATACCTTCGAATTGGCACTCGGAGTGGAGCGCAATCTGTTCGGTTTTTGCGTGAAGATTCGCCGGCGTGGCGGCATCTAACCTGTCGAGCAGCACACCTACTTCACAGTTTCTAGGGCTTCACAGTTTCTCAGGAAGGCGAATGATGACTCAAAGCGCGCACAAGCAAGTGTTTCAGGTAACGGGAATGACGTGCGGCCACTGCAAAGCAGCGGTCGAGACGGCAATCCGAACAACCGCTGGCGTGACGTCTGCGGAAGTTGACCTGAAGGCTGGGAAAGCTGTCGTCGAAGGGCGTTTTGCAAACGAAGCCGTCGTGGCGTCCGTCGAGGAAGCCGGCTACGAAGCCGTAGCCTCTGATGGCCAGTAGACTTCTGCTGGCCCCGCTGGCCAGTGGAGTGGCACCGGGTTCTTATCAGCTAGGAAACTTGAAGTGACAAGCGGAGCTCAAACGGTCGAGATTGGCGTCAAGGGGATGACCTGCGCTGCCTGCGTTCGGCGTGTCGAGGCGGGACTTCGCAAGGTCCCGGCTGTGGTCAACGCTTCGGTCAATCTCGCAACGGAGCGGGCGGCGGTCGAGTTCGACCACGCTCCGCAAGAGAGCGAGCGTGAAAAGATTCGGCTGGCCATTTCGAAACTGGGGTATGAGCCCGTCGACTTGACCGCTGCTCCGGATACAAGCGCGTTTGACGAGAAAGAGTTGGAAGCCGCGCGTTTGTGGCGTCTGTTCGTCGGATCGGCGATCTTCACGCTACCGATCTTGGTGCTTGCCATGGCTCCGATGCTGTCCAGCCGCATCATGGACCTGATGATGAGTTGGCTGTCCATGGAGCAATTGAATTGGATCATGTTCTGCCTGGCCCTTCCCGTTCAGTTCTGGTTTGGTGCGCGCTTCCTTCGCCTAGGCACGAAGAGCTTATTTTCTACTTCGCCGGATATGAACTCTCTGATTCTGCTGGGAACGATGGCTGCATTCGTTTTCAGCACGGTCGTCACCTTCGCGCCCGGACTCATCCCGCCGCAATCCCGGCATGTCTATTTCGAAGCGTCTGCCGTAGTGATCACGCTGGTGCTGCTCGGTAAATACCTCGAGACCAAGTCGCGACATCAGGCCTCCGACGCGATGAAGGAACTGCTCAAGCTCGTTCCGGACATGGCCACGGTGATTCGCAACGGAGAGACGCTTTCCATCCCGGCAGGAGAAGTCCTGCTGGATGACCTGATCGAAGTCCGGCCCGGCTCGGCGATCGCTGTCGATGGCGTGGTCGTAAGTGGCTCGACGTACATCGACGAGAGCATGGTAACCGGCGAAAGCGTTCCGGTTGCTAAGTCTGCAGGCGACGCAGTCGTTGCCGGCACGATCAACGGTAGTGGGAGCATTCGGTTCAAGGCAACGGCGATTGGGGCGGATACGACGCTGGCGAAAATCGTAGCCTTTGTCGAATCCGCGCAAGCGTCCAGGGCTCGCATCCAGGGCATCGCCGATCGAGTCGTCGCCTACTTCGTGCCCGTCGTCCTGGTGATCGCTCTACTGACGGCCTTGGCGTGGCTCTTGGTGATGCCTGGCGGGACAATCGATCAAGCGCTCATTCACGCGGTGGCTGTGCTGATCATCGCTTGCCCATGCGCGATGGGCTTGGCGGTGCCGACAAGCGTCATGGTGGGCACCGGCAAAGCAGCCCAACAAGGGATCCTCTTCCGCTCGACAGATGCGATCGAAACGCTAAGCCAGGTAGATGTCATTGCCTTCGATAAGACCGGCACGCTGACAGTTGGCAAACCTCAATTAGAAAGAATCCATCTGCTGTCACCGTTCACGGAAGAAACCTTGCTTCCGAAACTAGCAATCGTCGAGCAGAAATCCGAGCATCCCCTCGCGCACGCGATTTGGGAGTCGGCAGAGTCGAAAGGATACAGGTCGTCGCTGACGGTCGAGAACTTTAATGCCATCGCAGGCGCCGGGGTTGAGGCTCGGTTGTCCGACGGCGATCGAATCCTGATTGGTTCGGAGAAGCTGCTCCGAGATCGGCACATCGACACCGCCGCATTCGAAGCTCAAGTAGCCGACGCGATGTCAGCGGGGAGCGGGTACTTCTTTGCGGCCATCAACGAGTCGCTCGCTGCGCTCATGGTCGTGTCCGATCCAGTCAAACAAACCACGCCCAGGGCTGTTTCTCAGCTCAAGCAAAACGGATTCGACGTCGCGCTCATCTCCGG
>JBQCJB010000682.1:0-2051 GCA_051953155.1 Aureliella sp.
CTCCCGGCAGCACGCCGCCGGACGATATGGATGCATCGAAAAAGTCGGCATGGGACGCGATTGTCGCCGGTAGATCCATCAATGTCGTTGTCGGCCCCCCTGGCGTCGGCAAGACCTTCCTGATCTCGCATCTCGTGAAGAGTATTTTGGGAAAAACACGGGACGCCAGGCTGCTGGTCTCGGCCCAAAACCACGAAACCTTGATTCAGATGGAGCACGAACTCAAAAAGACTCTGGCGGGAGGTCCGGAGATCGTGGTTCGTGTCGACCGCACGCGACCGACCGACGAAGTAACCTCCCTGCGGACGAACTCCGTTGGCCTGCTCAAGTCGGTCTCAGTCGCAGGCCACGCCGCGGAAAGTGCGATGGTCAACCAACGCCACCAAATCAAACAGGCCCTTCAACCCGTGGATCCGGCGGAAACGGTGGTTGCCGACCGCGTGTTTCGCGATACCGAAAATCTGTTGTTGCGATCATCCGATGTGACGCTTGCCACGACGTCGTCCCATATTATCGAAGAAATGATCGCCGACGGCGACCAGTTCGACTGGGTCATCGTGGAGGAGGCTGCTCGCGCCAATGGCGCGGAACTGATCGGCGCACTGTTGCTGGGCAACAGGAGGATCGTGGTTGGAGACCATAACCAGCTGTCTCCATTCGATGCCGCGCAGCGGCAAAAGTTCTACGATGCTGAACGCGCGTCGGGGCTGCTGCGGGGCGCGAAAGAGCAGCTTGAAACCATCTCCGATTTGCCGCCAGAAGTGAACGAGGCGCTCGATACTATCAAGTCGAACGAGCTTCTGCTGAAGGAAGTACTCGCGACAGCAGCGCGTCTTGAAGAGCCCTTCCGATCGATCGCAGAGCGCGAAGAGCAGCGGGAAAAGGACGCGCGACGGCCGAGTACGATCGTCAACACTCTCCTCGAGCAGAGCCGCATGCACCCCGCCATCGGGGACCTTGTCTCGAATTCTTTCTACAACAGAAGGCTCGTTCCCTCCGATCGCGTCAAGCGTCGCGCGCTGACTGTTACATCGACCGCACCTCGCCTCGCCGCGCCGATCGTTCTCCTCGATTTTCCGCCGCTCAGCGTGACGAAACGGCGCAATTTCGAAACGAAAGTGAAGCGATCGTACCGCAACGACCTTGAAGCTCAGGCTTTGATAGCAGCTTTGAAAGGCTTGCAGCCGGTCGTCGGCGACGACGGCCGCCGGCCCACGCTGGTGATCCTTTCGCCGTATCTGGCGCAGGTTAATTGGTTCAAACACCTGCTTAACCAACAAATTAAGAAAGACAAGACCTTGTTCGGCTTCGTCAGCCCGCGCAGCAATGGAGCGTTTGTCTTTACGAGCGACAGCTTTCAGGGCGGCGAAGCCGACGTCGTCGTGGCCAGTCTCACGCGCAACAATGTCATGGTCGGATCGCGTGCGCTCGGCTTCGTTAAGAGCCCGCAACGCATGAATGTGCTGCTCAGCCGCGCCAAGCAAAAGCTGGTTCTTGCCACAAGCCAGCGCTTCATTCGCGAAGTGCTCGAAGGAATAGATCCCGATGGGAACAAAGATGAGCTTGAGTTCCTTCGCAAGATGCTGAAGGAGCTCGCGACGCTGGCCGGGACTGATTACGATCTCGTCAGGAAGGACGGCACCACCGTCAAGGTGAAGGGTGCTTCTATCATCACGGTCGATGAGAACGGGAGACTTCCCGCGTGAAAATCTACCTTCCCGCCTGGCACTATCGTGCGCGTGCCATCGTCCAACGCACCTGGGGATGGAGCCCAATCGAGGAGATGATCCTGCTCGCGCTCGATCGCGCCCCAGACACGATCGAGGGTGTTGCTGCGTCGCTCGGAGTTCCTGTCCAGGTCGCCGGCTCGACCATCGCGCGGCTGATGCAGTTCGGCTTGGTCGAGATTCGGCTGTCACCTGTTCCTCAACTGGCGACAAGCACTGTCGGTCACGACTTCATCCGGTGGGGGGGCGCTTTGCCAGAGCGAACCGAAGATCGCGAGATTCACATCAGTCTTGTGCTGGAGAAGGTCGGGCACTCCGTCTTTC
>JBQCJB010000683.1:0-6088 GCA_051953155.1 Aureliella sp.
GGAAACTTTGCCGTACATGTTCTTCTCGCGCCACGCGCCATACTTCTCGGCGACCGCGTGGTCTGGATCGGCCAGCAGTGGAAAGTTCAGCGAGTACTTGTCGCGGAACTTGACGTGGGAATCCACCGTGTCGGGACTGACGCCGAGCACGACGGCGCCGAGCTGTTCGATCTCCGATCGCGCGTCGCGAAAAGCGCAAGCCTCGCGAGTACAGCCCGGCGTATCGTCTTTGGGATAAAAGTAGAGTACGACCACTTTGCCTAGGAAATCGCTCAGCCGGACTTGCGCGCCAGCGTCGCTCGTCAGCGTGAAAGCCGGTGCCTGGGCACCCTCTTCGGGCCAATCGCTCATCGTCTTGTTATCCCGCTCTTTTTTACTTAGACCAGTTTCCACTTCTCGAGCCGCTCGAGCTCTTCGGCGACGTTGCTGCCGTCGGGAGTCTCGTCCGAATCGCGGTCGTACCAGCTGTCCTTGAACTTGACATAACCGGCTTCGCCACGAGCGGCTTGGGCCATCGCGACGTTGGTCGTCAGGGCGATCACCGCATCGGCCATAGCGATCTCGGGATAGCAGCGAGGCTTGTTATCTTCGTCCTGGTTGCGAATGCACCAGGCCCAGTGCTCGATCTCCTCGGTATAGCCGCGGCTGACCGGCCCTTCGGAAGCGGCTTTGGCAGTGCTGGCCGCCGAGTAACTGCCGCTGGCCTGGGTGTCGAGGCTGTAGCCACCCTTGTCCTTCTTGACGCTGATCTTCGAGGCCACATCGGCGTCTTTGTAAAGCATCAGTTCCATTTCGCGGTCGAGCACGATCGCGCCCTTGGTTCCGAGCACCACTTCGCCGTAGCCGCCGAAACCATTGCCGTTGATCGACGAGTAGGTGACCACGACCTTCTTGTTCGGATCTTGCTCGTATCCCGGGATCGGCTTGTCTTCGGGATGTTCGTAGCCGACGTCAAATTTGGGCGAGTATTCTGGCCCAGGGAACTCGTACATGCAGTACACGTGGTCTTCGGCGTCGCGATCCATCGGGAAAATGTGGCGGCCGCCAATCGCGTGCACCGTCAGCGGATGAGCCTTGCTGCCGTCCTCGCGCAGAGCCGAACAGAAGATGGTCGAGGCATCCAGCTGGTGGGAACCGAGTTCGGCCATCAGACCGCCGCCGGTGCGATCCCAAAGCCGCCAGCGACAAAGTTCTTCCATCGCGGTGCGAACATATCCGTTGGTCAGCGTCTGGGTGATGTAGCCGTGCTTTTTAGCGTCGACTTTTTGATCCGCGTTCCACTGTTCCCACTGGGCAATTTGTTTGGTCAGTTCCTCGACCTTGGCCGGATCGGTCGTCGCGTCCAGTTCGCGTTTGAAGCTGTTGAGTTTATCGACGATGCGATCGACCTCGCGGCGCTTGCCGCGGACGGTGACGACCTCTTTCTCGCCGGGGATCGGCATGGCCCAGCTGTCATTTCCGGGCAGGTTGCCGCGGTGCCACTGGGCGCGGACATGGTGGAGCTGGCCGAGCAGGCCGGCGCGCATTAAGTGGACCGCATTGTCGTACAGCACGCTGTAGTGCCGCTGGTGGCCGGTAGCCAGGTGCAGGAAGCGTTCGTTCTTGTTGGCCGGCGTCGCCTCTTTGGCATAACGGGCCATCGCCTTGCACTGGGCGACGTTGTGGGCCATCAGCTTTTCAGTCAGCACATGCTTGCCGCGCTTCATCGCTTGGATGGCGACCGGTGCGTGCAGGAACAAGGGGAGGGCGATGATGACCGCTTCGATTTCGTCATCGTCGAGCAAGGCTTGCATGCCGCCGTTGGTGTCGTCGTAGATCTTGACGTTGCGGCGCGCCTCGGCTTCGGAGCTGTAGCCGTAGCGTTTGATCAAGCCGGGTCGCGCGGCCAAGGCAGCTGGGCTGGCCCAGTCGCCGTGGAAGGCGCGGTGAATGCTGCTGGGGCGAATGTCGGCGATCGCTTTGACCGTCACGTAGTCGGGCGTACAGCCGCCCAGCAGTACGTTACCTTCATCCCCCACGCCGATCACGCCGACGCGGACCGGATCGTTGACCTTGCCGTAGCCGAAGTACATCGCTCCCAGCCCGGCGCCCGAGACGACGCCAGCGGCGGCTACACCCTTGATGAAATCGCGGCGCGTCACGCCCACCGCTTCGTAGTAATTGTCGCGACCTATTTCTCGTTGTTCGGCTGTCAGTGGAAGCATTGGGCTCTATCCCTGGTTTGAAATGTGATTCGTGTTCTGTCGGCGAAAGCGGCGCTGGAGGGCCGCTGGGAAAATCATGTTTTCGGGCGAAGTTTGTTTCAAAGTTTCCGGCATGCAGCCGCGGCTTCGATTCGGCCAGTAAGCCCCCGGCCGGCCAACCGCAATCGGCGGCGTTACTTAAACAGTGGCCGGTTTGACGGCCGGGCGAACGGCAACCTCGACGGGCCTGGGATTGCGATGCCACCATGCCCAGGGAATGAAGTCCAGTCCGGCATAGCGGCCGGCATCGGTAGCCATCAGCGTCAGCAGGGCCAGGCACTCGACGGCTTGGAAATACGTCGGCTGAGTGCCAGGATAACCGGGCATTTGCGACAAGACGACGCTCAATAAAAATAGCGCTCCGAGCCCCGAGGCCAAGGGGGTCAGCAGGCCGATCATCAGCAGGATACCGACGGCCATGTCGAAGATCGGAATGATCTTGTCGACCACCCGCGTGCTGACCACGCCTTCGCCCGGCCGCTTGAAATGGAACGAGCCGGCTGCCTTGTAGTTTTCAGGCGGAACGGCGCCGTTGAGTCGCCGCTCGTATTGATCCCACAGACCATCGACGGTCTTGAGCGTGTCTTCGACTGCGGCTCGCGAATCCTTTTCAACCTTGCGCAGTTGGCCGTTGAGGCTGGCCACCTGGTGCCAAACCTTGTCGTCGTCGCGCGCCTCGAGCCGCCGGGCATTGATCCAGTACTTTTCGATGTCGTCGTAGCCTTCGGCAAAGGCTTCGTCGATCTTCTCGAGAAACGACTGACGCACCTGATCAATGCGCTTGCCGTCTTTTTCGGTCACTTTGAAATGCTGCTTGGCCTGAGCCGCGGCATCGCTGAAACGCTTCTTCAGTCCTTCGCGATCGAGGCGGATCGTCCCGTTGTAGTCCCAGACCAGATCGTGAAACTGGTCGGCCAACGGTCCTTCAGCCCCTTTCAAAAAGCCTTCGGATTTGAAGTCGCCGCCGCGAACCTTGGTGGCGCCTTCCATATAGAAGTGCCAGCCCACGCCGACCCGAAGAAGAACAATGGCAATGATGCCAAAAATACTTAACCGTGCATACGAGTGCATAGGGGACAATCTGCTCCGATAAAAGGCGGGTAGGGCGGGTGGACGTAATTATGGCTGGACGACGGCGGTTAGCCAAGCCGTTCTTGACCGTCCCAGCCCCCCGATAGCGCCGCTTCGGCGCGACTCACCAATTACTGTTTGCCAGCCGGCGGCCAAGAGTTCACTCAACTTTGGCGAAAAGGCCCGGGGCGTTCAAACCGCCAGGTGGCTGCCTTGGACGGTCCCGCGGCGCTCGAGCAAGGCAATCAGGCCGCTTTTGATACTGCCCTTGTTCAAGCACCACTTGGGCGCGATCAGATCGCTCGGCGGCGCGTCTCCCGAGATCCGTTCGATCACTGTCTCCGGCGGCAGCCGCTGGATAAAGTCAGCCAACAGCTCGAGATACTCGTCCATTTCCAGCAAGCGGACTTCGCCGCGAGCCAGCTGGCCTTCCAGCTCCGTGCGGCGAACTGCGTACAGGTTGTGAATCTTGACCCCGGCCGGTCGCCACCGGGCGACTTCGTCGGCTGTCTGCCACATCATCTCGCGCGACTCGCCGGGCAGGCCGAGCATCACGTGCAAGCTGGTGTGGAAACGCCGCGGCTGGCTGGCGATCCGCGTCATGCATTCGACGAACGCGTCGTGATGGTGGCCGCGGTTCATCCAGTCGAGGCTGGCATCGTGCATCGTCTGCATGCCGATTTCCAGCGACACGTAACTCCGCTCGGCCAATTCCTCAATCAATTCCAGCACGTCATCGGGCAGGCAATCGGGGCGCGTGCCGATGACCAGGCCGACGATCCGGGGATCATCGAGGGCCTGTTCGTACAGATCGCGCAGCTTCGTCAGCGGGCCATACGTGTTGGTCGCGGGCTGGAAATAGCCAAGATATTTCTCGACGTCATACCGCCGCCGCAAGCCTTCGATGCCGCGCTCGATCTGGCGGGCGATATCGGCCCGGCGGACGCGGCGGCTGGGACTGAATGAGCGGTTATCGCAGAACGTGCACCCGCCCAGGGCGACCGTGCCGTCGACGTTCGGGCAAGTAAAGCCCCCGTCGAGACTGATTTTCTGGACGCGCGACCCGAACCGATGGCGAAGATATTCGTTGTAAGGGAAGTAGCGGAAACCGGCGGCCCGCCAATCGAAAGGGGCGTCGGCTGCGGGTTTTACCGGGAAAATTGACGCATCCATTAGCCAGGCGTAATATTGAAGTACCTTGTGCGACACGGCCCCTAGAGCCTCCAGGGGCGCTGCCATTTTATCGTCTGCTCGTCTGGGTTGGGCTCGTTTTCACGTTTGTTTCCTTCAGTTTCTGGCGGGTTTTGCGATGGGCGATTTCGGTGAACTTGTTCCCACCGGCGGTGGCGAGACGATCGTGCTGAAGAAAGACAAGCTAGTCGTCGGCCGCCGGGAAGGCTGTGATATCGTGCTGCGTTTTGCCAATGTTTCCAGCCAGCACGCACGGCTAACGCTCGAAGGAGGCTATTGGTTCGTCAAGGACCTGGCCAGCCGCAACGGCACCAAGGTCAACGGTTTTCGGGTCGATCGCAAGCGGCTGGACCCCGATACGACGATTTCGTTCGCCAAGCACGCGTACACGATCCACTACAATCCTGAGGATTTGGGAGCCTTTGGCGCCCCGCCGCCGGACGACGACCACATCGAAGAAGTCCTGCGACGAAGCCTGATGGACCGAGCCGGATTGCAGCGTCGCAGCAACGACAACGTGCACACCAATCGCGACATTCTGGCGGAAGAGGAAGAAAACGACGGCTGAAACTTGCAGCGCCTCTTGTCTTTTCCAGAGCGCTCCGCCATCTTGAGTCCCTCGCACGAGCTGCCCTTTGTGACGGCAGCTTGGCCGCCAGGCGGTCGGCCGGAACGCACCGCCTTTGATCTCACCCGAGCAGGAGGCGCGCTGCCGGTATGCTCCAAGTCCAATTGCCCGACGGTTCCCTCGTCGAACATCCCGACAATGCCACGGCCATGGATGTGGCCGCCAAGATCGGTAGCCGCCTGGCCGGCGCAGTCATCGCAGCCAAAATCGGCGATCGCGTCGTCGACGCCACGCGACCGCTGAAAGAATTCAGCGATTCTCCGGTCCCGCTGAAACTGCTGACCGACCGGGATCCGGAAGCCCTCAATGTGCTCCGTCACTCGTGCGCGCACGTCATGGCTCGCGCCGTCATGCGGCTGTTCCCGGGAGTCTCGCTGGCCTTCGGCCCGACGATCTCCAACGGCTTCTACTATGACTTCGAACTGGATCGGAAGATCAACGAAGAAGACTTTCCGGCAATCGAAGCCGAAATGGCCAAGATCGTCGCCGAAGCCGAACCGTTCGAACAGTTCTCGCTCGGACGCGACGAAGCGGTCAAACTCTGCCACGATCTCGACCAGGAATTGAAGGTCGAACACATCCAAACTGGCTTGGCCGATCACGACCGACTGGGCTTCTATCGACAGGGAGAATTCGTCGACCTGTGCCGCGGCCCGCACATCCCACATGCCGGCAAGATCAAGGCCTTCAAACTGCTGAGCGTCGCCGGCGCGTACTGGAAAGGGGACGCCAGCGGCAAACAACTCCAGCGCCTCTATGGCACTGCCTGGTTCAGCCCGAAGGACATGCAAGCCTACCTCGACCAGCTCGAAGAGGCGCGGCGCCGCGACCATCGTGTGCTGGGCAAGAAGATGGGCCTGTTCCAGATCAGTCCCGAAGTGGGACAAGGGCTATGCTTGTGGTTGCCCAAGGGTGCTCGCATTCGCGTGATCCTGGAAGATTTTCTGCGCAACGA
>JBQCJB010000684.1:0-4044 GCA_051953155.1 Aureliella sp.
ACGCTGGCCGATTTGACCGCGCGAGTCATCACCGCCGTTTCGGATTGGTGTGCCCGCGA
This sequence comes from Aureliella sp., assembly GCA_051953155.1. Lineage (GTDB taxonomy): Bacteria > Planctomycetota > Planctomycetia > Pirellulales > Pirellulaceae > Aureliella. The sequence goes on from JBQCJB010000684.1 coordinate 60, forward strand.
GCAACCTGCAGCACTGCTGGTCCAGGGAGACACTACGACGGTGCTCGCCTCGGCGATCGCCGCGTTTTATCAGCGGGTGCCAGTCGGACACGTCGAGGCGGGCTTGCGCACCGGGAACATGCAGTCGCCTTATCCCGAGGAGATGAATCGCCGCTTGACCTCGCCGCTTGCCCAGTGGCACTTTTGTCCGACCGCGCTCAGCCGCGATAACTTGCTGGCCGAATCGATCGACGACGCGCAAATTCACGTTACCGGCAACACGGTCGTCGACGCCTTACTATGGGTCCGCGATCGCTTGAGCGCCAAGGGGGTGACCGCCGCGTCGTTGGCTCGAGTCACAAAAGTCCCCGCTGAATTTGCCGAGCGTTTTCTCGCCCGCGAGGACAGCCGCTGGATTCTGGTGACCGGTCATCGCCGCGAGTCCTTTGGCGGAGGCTTTGAACGGATTTGCCAGGCGATATCCCAGCTCGCGCGGCGCTATCCCGATGTGGGCATTCTCTATCCCGTCCATTTGAATCCCAATGTCCGCGAGCCGGTCAACCGGCTGCTCGGCAATCATGCGTCGATCGCTTTGGTCGAACCGGTCGATTATTTGAACTTCGTCGGGCTGATGGATCGGTGCACTTTCATCCTCAGCGATTCGGGCGGGGTGCAAGAAGAAGCACCCTCGCTGGGTAAGCCCGTGCTGGTCATGCGCGATACGACCGAGCGACCCGAGGGTGTTGCCGCTGGAACCTGCCGGTTGGTCGGCACCGATCCCGATCTGATCCTGAGCGAAGCGGCACTGTTGCTCGACGACGCTGGAGAGTACCGCCGCCGATCGTCGCTGGCCAATCCCTACGGCGATGGTCGCGCGTCGCAGCGCATTCGCGAGATTCTCGAACAGTCGCTCTGAACGCCCAGTCGCCGAGGCATTTGCCGTCAGGCCGCGCGGCGCTCGCCATCGTCGTCGCGCTGCAGGCGTCGGAGCCGCTTGCGCTCGGCCTTGCTCATCCCGCGAGCGTTATCGTCGCTGTCCTGAGCATCGTTGCCCGGACGGAACGGGACCGGCCCGCTGGTGCTGGGCAGTGGTCGCGAGCTGCCGGGGCGCGGCGACCGCGAGGCGTCTTCTTGTCCGTCGGCGTCGTTCGATTCCTGCGGCGTCGGCAAGCGGAAACTGGGGAGTTTCAGCTTGGGCATCCGCGGTTTGGGGATTCGCGGTTTGGGCAGCGATAGCTTGGGCATTTTCGGTTTCGACAGCCAGCGGCGCTTGCCGCCGCTCGACGCGCCCTCGCTGCCGTCGTCGGCGTCGCTCTCGGACTGTGCCGCAGCCCGCTGTTTTTGAGGCCGAACTTTTGGCTGCGCATCATCGTCGCCGGACTTGCGTTTCCACGACAGTCGCTCGCGCAGCGAACGTTTGGCCGGTGATTGCTCGGCGTCGTCGGCGGCTGCGTCGCGCCGTTGGCCCGAGCGCTGGTCGGCAGCCCGCTGCTGGGCAGCTCGTCGGTCCGCTTCGCGTGGCAGCTGTTGCTTGGCACGCGGTGCCGTTTCGTCCTCGTCGTCCTGTCTGGGTTCTTCGCTGCGCGCGCGTCGCCGGAACCAACTCGGCCGTTTGCCGTAATCGATTTCGATCTCCGCCGCTTGAGCTTCCGGAGAGCGGGCTGAGGCTGCCGTCGCGGTGGCGGTGCTCTGGAGGGCTTCGTCCTCTTGGTAGGCTGCCTCGTCTGCGTCTGCCTGCGCGCGGGCGGCCGCGCGCTCTCTGGCGAGTTTTTGGCGACGCGACTGGTTGGCCGACTGCTCGTCCGCCTCCGGCGTCTGGCTCTGGTCGCTGCGGCGACTGAACTTCGGCAGGCTGGGCATTTTCGGCATGGCTTCCTTCAACCGCTGGCGCCAAGGCACCGCTGACTGAGCGGCGGCCATGACGGCGCGTGCCAAGAAACGTTGTTGGGCGTCCATGAAGACCGAACGCAAGAACAGCAAGCCCGACAGCCAGATCGAGGTCAGGCCGCCCAGCCAGAGGCTCGCCCGCATCCAGCCGCGCATCGCGTCGCTCATATCTAAACGCAGCAGGCTTTGGCTGAGCGCAGCGCTGCCGCCCCAGCAGGCCAGCCCCAGCAGCCACAAGACCACGCTGGCAGGGACCGTCTTCAGTTCTCCGCACAGACGAATCCCGAGCATGCCGATCAATGAGGCCAGCGTCGCCTGCACGAGCGCACCGCCGGTCCAGCCGACGTGCAACTGGCTCCAGCGATCCAAGGCGGCCGCAAACAATTCGGTCATGCGCGTCGTCGAATCAATGCTGCCGATGACGCAGGTGAACACCAGCCAAAACCAGAGCCGGTACTCACCCTCGTAGTCGTCCAGTTTGTGCCTGCGCAGGCGGAAGGTCAGGATCGTGGCCGCGAGGCACAGCAACCACAGATGGCTGGACAGCCACGCAGCCAGAGAACGCGGGCTGTTGGCATTGAGCAGCGTGCTCATCGGATGCCCGGACCAGTCGAGCGACCCGCTGACGAAGACCAGATAATGGAGCGTCATCAGCACCAGCGGCACAGCTACGCTTCCGGCGATGGCTCCCGTGAGGCTCAATTTGCGGACCGGGATGAATTGGACCAGTCGGTGTTGGCACGCGCCGCGCACGCTGTGGCTGTAGGCGACACCGCGATCCTTTTTAGTCGGCTCACTCAAGTCGACCGCTTGCCGGGCGGTTCGCGAGGGCGAAATGCGGGCGTCGTCGGTTGGTTGGCTGGTCGCGACCAGTCCTTCGCGAATGGCTCGACGCCGACGGTCCATGCGTGGACTTCTCGACAGCGGCATAGCCCATGAACTCCGACGATGAATTGCTCTGGATGCTCCTCGGCTGCGGGGCGCACCTGATCCCTGCAATTAGCCGCTGAGGAAGGTTCGCGAATTTGCGCGGCTGAGTCAAGGCAGAAAGCGGGAACGCCCGTTTCACCGTTTCGGGGAGTCGCAGGCGCGCGACGGGGCGGGGGATGACGTTTAAAACGGTCGTGGCGGTGCGGCGCATCGAGCTTTCATGAGCGGTAACTTTGACCGCAGGCCGACAGCGAGCTACGGTTTTTCTGTCGATTCGTGGTTTTGTGTCGGTTCATAGGCCGCTGGCCTGGGGCTCGCTCGACTGCGGACGAGGCCCGAGAACAGTCCCCCCATGAGTTGCAAACACTGAATATGCCAGCCACGCCCAATTCGTCCGATGCAGGCCAATACCTCGCCGCGGTCCCGCAAGCGTTTGTGACAGGCGAACCCCCTGCCGCTGCGGTCGACGTTGCGTTTCCGCCGGCGGTCGAATTGAAAATGGCCCAGTCGCGGCTAGGCATTGTCTATGGACTGTATCTGGCGCTGCGCGCTAAACACCCGCCGACCGCCATGCACTCGCTGCGGGTGGCGCTGAGCTGTTCGAAGTGGGCCGCTGCCCGCAAGATGCCGGAGAGCCAGCGCGATTTGTTGGAAGTGGCGGCTCTGCTGCACGACCTGGGCAAGCTCGGCATCCCCGACCGCGTCTTGCAAAAGTCATCCAGTCTGGTCGGCGATGAACAGGCGCTGATGGAACTGCACGTGCAAGTCGGACTGGAACTGCTGCGCGGCGCGGGCGCCGCGCCCGACATTCTCGAGATCATCGCCAGCTTCCGCAAATGGTGCCATCTGCCCAGCCGCGCCGAAGGGGCCGACGAACCTCTACCGCTGGCCGCCCGGATGATCGCCATCGTCGATGCCTTCGACTCGATGACCAGCGAGCAAGTCTTCCGCCGGGCTCTCAGTCGCGAACGAGCGGTGGCCGAGTTGTTTGAAAACGCCGGGACGCAGTTCGATGCGGAACTGGTCAAGGAATTTGCCACGCTGATCATGCAGCCGGCCCAGGAGCTGGAAGCCCTGCTGGTGCGCCGCTCCCTCAGACATCTGAGACAGCTCACAACGCATCGCTTCAGCGACGACGATCCGCCCCTTGCCAGCGGAGCGGTCCAAACGCTGGTCGACACGCTCTACA
>JBQCJB010000685.1:0-2094 GCA_051953155.1 Aureliella sp.
GGCCATCGGCGGTCGCCAGTTCGATGTAGCGGTACGCCTCACCTTGAGCCATCGGCGCGGTGAAGTGCACGTAGAACTTCAGCAGGTTTTGCGGCAATCCTTCAGCGGTCGGGAAAACCTGCGCAACCTGTGTCGTGCGCGGCTGGTCCGGTTTCGGCACGAGCACGTCGCGCTGAAGTTGCTTTTCCCGTAGCCGGAGTTCAACCACGTAGGCGACCCCCGGCCTCAAGGGAAAGCGTGGCACAAAAACCAGCTCCCGGTCGCGCAATTCGCAGGAGCCGAAGACGGCCTGCCCGGTCGCCCGCGACTCTTTGACAAACACTTGAAACGACTCGCGCAGTTCGGCTTCGGTGCGCTGCTCCAGCCACGCCCAATCCGCCTCGGCAAGGTTTGAAACGCGGACAAAGCTCGGTTTGCCCGCGCTCTCGGGAACGAGCGTCACTTCCGTCTGGGCCCATGCCCTGGAAACACCAATCGCACAGACGAGCGCGCAGGCGACCAGTCGCATAGCGATGCCAAGCATATTGTCTCCCCAGACTCTGCTAACCAAACGGCTAGGGTAGCGCGATGCTCTTGAGGTTGGCCGAACCGTCAGGCGTGCGGATCAAGACGACCGCCAAAGCATCGTTGAGCCGATCGAGTTGCTCAACGCCGCTGAGCGCCTCGATCTTTTCATACTCCAGTCCGGCAGTGCCTTTGACCGGGGCTTCGATCGCCGCAGTCTTGTCGATGTTCTGCGTGGTGATCTTCATGACGCCCCGCGAACTGTTGGCCATCAGGATGTAGTCCTTGCCTTCCTTCTTATAGACCACCATGTCGAGCGGACGATTGCCATTGCCCAGTTCGGCAACCGTGACGCCGCGCACTTTTTGGCCAGGCTTGAGTTCGGCGACGGGAATTTTTACCAGCGGCGTGCAGGTGTAAGCCGCCACCAGATAGTCCTGGCCGGCGATCTTGTAGGACGCGAACGTCCGCACCGGTGAGCGCGTTTCGAGTCGGCCATGTGCACCGTGGAAAATCTCGATGCTCGTGCCCGATCCGACATCGGCGAAAGGAAATTCGACGGCGCGGAGATTCGAGGAAAACTCTTCATTGGACAATCCGGCGATGAACACTTTGCCATCGACATACGCCAGATCGGTGATCGATTGGTTGCGCGGATTGCTTCGCGCGTCAGGCGTGTCCTTGGCGGGGTTGGGCAGTTTGGCACTCGCGGTCGGTACGCCCTTGGTCGCAACTTCTTCGATTGCGCCACCGGAGCGAACGCGCATCAGTACCGGCGTCGCCTCGGGACCGCGACCGCGGGCGACCGAGACATAGATATTGCCGCTCAGGGGATTGGCGGCCATGTCGACGATGCGAATTTCCTTGGCCGAAGTGCCGAGGGCCGCAGCGATCTTTTCATCCAGCTTGTCGACCGCGTACTCCGCACTTTTGCTCGAAGGGCTGACGTCGCCCGTGGCGATCGCAACGATCGTGGCGCTTCGCGGATCAGCCGCCAACAGAATGCCTTCGGGTGCGAAAGCGATCGGACCAGCGCTGGTGAGCGTCGCATCGCCCTTGCTGAGCTGGCTGACCAGGTCCGCCGCCTGGCTACTGGAAGTGCACAGGCCGGCTAGCAGCAACGCTCCAAGAAAGAATCGTCTCATCACTCGTCTCCAAAATAGAACTGTGGACACGAAACGAAAAGCCGACGACCAATGTAGCACAACCATCCGGTCGCTGCGCGTTTTGCCTGCAGGCCGACGAACGACGTTGTGCCAGGCCGTTAGGAGATCGTTAGGAGATGCCGACGGGCAGTTCAATGCCCTCGTGCTCGAGGCATTCGGCGCCCAGCCAATCGTGCTGGAGTCCCATCCAGACGAGCAAGCCCTTTTGCGCATGCATGCGGTTGCCGGCCTGTTCGACGATCGCGCTTTGCATGCTGTCGATCACTTCGTCGGTGATTTCCTCACCGCGATGGGCGGGCAAGCAGTGCATGACGCGGGCGCGGGCCGGAGCGTGCCGCATCAGCTGGGCATTCAGCTGGAACTGAGAGAATATCGAACGGCGCTCGGCGGCTTCCTGCTCCTGACCCATGCTGGTCCAGACGTC
>JBQCJB010000686.1:0-2767 GCA_051953155.1 Aureliella sp.
ACCGATCCCGAGGGCAACCCGGTCTCTCTGAGCCTGATCAGCGGCGCTGCGCACGGCACCGTCGTGATGAAGGCTGGGGGGGCGTTCACTTACACACCCAATGCTGGTTACGTTGGTGTCGACCAGTTTGTCGTCGTGGCCAGCGACGGCCTGCTCAGTTCGTCGACGACGACGATTTCGATCAACGTCACCCTGCCCTTCACGGGCGGCGGCTCGGGTAGTTCCAATTCGAGCTCTGGTAGCAACTCCGGCTCCGGCAGCTCGAGCGGTTCGAGCGGCTCATCAGGCGGTTCGACTTCGTCGTCTGGCAGTGGTTCGGCAACGGCGCCCGGCACGCTGCCGCTGGCGATTCCGTTTACGACTGAAAACTCCAGCGACGACGGCGACAGCAAACCGGCGGAGAGTGAGAAGGTTGCCAAGGGAGAAGTCATCGCCCGCGGCGATCAATCTCCCGCGGCTCGCGAAACGCAGGTCTCCAAGGCTTCCGAAGGAGGCGTGATCGACGTTTACTCGTCGCCTTCCTTCGCCCCACAGCGCGAGGCGTTGCGGACGCAGTATGTGATGAGCGAACGCTACGTGCCTCACGTACTGGTCACCGAGCCCGTGAGCTATCTCGAGAAATCCGAGCGGGCCGAATCTAGCGAAGGCCTGGGTTCGCTGGTGTTCGTCGAACCGGCCAAGTGGACGGTGATCAGCACCGGTGCGGTACTTTGGTCGGTGCGCGTCTGCCAATTGGCCGCCGCACTGGCCTCGACGGCCAGAGCCTGGAGCCACTTCGACCCGGTCGTCATCATCCAGCAATCGCAATTGAACTTGATCGACGACGACGATACGGACGCCGATGGTTTTACCGAAAAGCTCTTCGAAAACAACGGCAAGGCCGGCTCGCGGGCCTAGCTAGCGCGCGAGGGCCAGTCAGCGTTTGCCGCGCTCGAAGTTGGAGATGGCGCCGACCGGGCGGATCGGCCGAAAATGGATCGGTCGTTGCGGAGCGACCGGCATGGGTTCGATGTGCAAACGCAGCGGTCCATAACAGTTGTTGAACTGGTCGATGAACTCCTGCCGGTCTTCTTCAGGCAAGCATATCGAGCCAACCACACGGTTATCCTGGCGAATGAGTCCTGTCATCGGCTCGCGTTCGTAGCTGCTCGACATGCCTGGCGCCTTGTAACCTTAAGCCTGTGGTTCGGTCATTCGGAACGGATCGAGCGCCTCACGAAGCGTGTCACTGGGTAGGATACCCTCATCTTCGCATAGTTGTCGAATGGTTTTGCCGGTCGCAAAGGCTTCCTTGGCCAGCTTGGCGGCTTTTTCATAGCCGATTAACGGATTGAGGCTGGTAACCATCGACAGGCTCTTCTCGACCGAGGCTTCACAGGCTTCGGGGTTGGCTTCCAGTCCTTCCATGCAGAATTCGATAAAGGCGCGCACTCCGCGGGCCATCAGGTCGATGCTTTCGAGCACGGCATGTCCCATGACGGGCATCATGATGTTCAGCTGGAAATTGCCGCCGGCGGCTCCGCACAAGGTGACGGTTTGATCGTTGCCGATGACGCGGGCCGCTACCTGCATCAGGCTTTCGCACATCACTGGGTTGACCTTGCCGGGCATGATCGAGCTGCCGGGCTGGCGGTCGGGAAGGATGACTTCAAAAAATCCGCAGCGCGGCCCGGAACCGAGCCAGCGAATGTTGTTGGCGACGTTCATCAGCGTGGTGGCGATGGTTTTCAGGTTGCCGTGGCACTCAACCAGCCCGTCGCGTTGGGCGTTGGCTTCGAAATGGTCGGCGGCTTCGACAAACGCAATGCCCGTCTTGTCCGCCAAGGCTGCGGCCACGCGGCTGCCGAACTCAGGATGCGTGTTGATGCCGCTGCCGACGGCCGTTCCGCCGACGGGCAGTTCCAAGACCGCCTCCAGCGCCGACTGGGCGCGGGCCAACGAGAGAGCCAGCTGCCGCGCGAAACCGCCGAATTCCTGCCCCAGCCGAAGTGGCGTGGCATCCATCAAGTGCGTGCGGCCGATCTTGATGATCCCGTTCCACTTGGTGGCCTTGTCGGCGAGCTGGCTTTGAAAACTCTCGAGCGCCGGGATTAGCTGGTTTTTGATCTCGCACGCCACGGCCACGTGAATGGCCGTCGGGAAGGTGTCGTTGGTGCTCTGCCCCATGTTCACATGGTCGTTGGGATGGATGGGCTTGTCGGCCGCAAAGCGGTCGCCCTCGAGCAGTTCGATCGCGCGATTGCTGATGACTTCGTTGACGTTCATGTTGCTCGAAGTGCCCGAGCCGGTCTGAAAAACGTCCACCGGGAATTGATCGGCCATTTCGCCGGCAGCCACTTCCAAGGCGGCCCGGAGCATGACCTCGACCTGCGCGTCGGTCAGCGGGTTCTTGCCGCTGCCGGTCAGCTTGTTCAGATCGCGATTGGCGACGCCGGCGGCATACTTGACCAGCCCCATAGCTCGAATGAGCGCGGGGGGCAGTCGCCAGCCAGAGACCGGGAAATTCTCGACTGCCCGTTGCGTTTGCGCGCCGTAGTAGGCCTGAGCCGGAACATTCACCTCACCCATCGAATCGCGTTCAGTTCTGAATTCTGACATGGTCTCCACAACGCATCTGGTAAGAGAACGAAGTAAAACGAGCATCCTACCGCAGCCCCGGCGAATCGTCGACGGCGGGCATCCCCACGCCGCGCTCCCGCCCGCCCACAGACCGAGCCCAGGGGCTCCCACGCGCCAGCCTGAAGAGCCTAAACTGCTGACGGGGTCT
>JBQCJB010000687.1:0-4003 GCA_051953155.1 Aureliella sp.
TGGTTCCAGACGTTTTCGATGGCAATCGTCACGCCCAACTCGGCAGCCACGGGGATGGCCTGCCGAATGTTCTCGACCGCGCGCGGCCAAATCTCGGCTTCCGGTCCGTCGGCTCCCACCCCTACGACCAGCAGTACCGTGTGGCCGCCGACCTGATGTGTTTGTTCAATCGCAGCCTTCAAATCGGCCAGAGCCTGCTGGCGAATTTTGGGATCGGCGTTGGTGTGCGTAATCTTCCAGTGAGTCGCGCAGACCGAGCCGTCGACCGGCAGGCCGCTGGCATCGATGGCTCGCCGCACTTCGTTGACATCGATGCCCGGGCAGTTCAGTTCGATCCCGTCGAAGCCAGCCGCTTTGACCGCTTTGAACTTGTCGGTCAAACTCCCCTCGATTTTGACCATACCGATCTTCAGCGACTTGAGCAGCCGCCGCGGCTTGGTCGTATGCTTGGGCCGATCGGCCAGAGCCAGACTCGCCGGCTGCATCGCCCAGACTGCTGCAGCGCCGGCACCGGCTGCCAGCGAACCAGCGACGAATCGGCGGCGCGACACTTCCGATGCCTGGCCCGAGTCGCGCTGCGAGTGATCGGCTGAGTTAGAAACGGCAAGTTCGCGCTGGCTCATGATTGGGGCTCGCTATTGGGGAGGTTGGAAGCTGCGTTAGGTTGGGCTCAGCTAGGAGATTCGATTGAAACGCGCTTGGTACTGCTGCCCCGCCCCCCCCAGCACCCAGCCCCCTCTCCCCGAAGCGGGGCGAGGGGGAGACCGCTCCGTTGATGCGCGAGGCGAGGGATGGACTGCTCTGCTTAAGTGCGAGGGAAGACTGCTCTGTTTATGCGCGAGGCGAGGGGAGACTGGTTTGTTTGGCGAGGGGAGGTTCGTTGGGAGCGCTAATGCGTTGGGTGGCTGACGGTTGGCGCTGCTTCGGTGTCGCGCTTCGGGGGGTGGAAAAATAGGGCCAAGGCAATGGCGGCGAGGGTGGCCGCAGCGCAAGGAATAAGGAACAGACTGCGCCAGTCGACTTTCTTGACCATGGTCGTTGTCGGCGCCTGCTCGGTCGTTTGGCCAGTCGGTTCAAGCGCCGGCGCGCCCGGCGCGGTCTCACCGGAGACGGCTTCGCCGGCCGGTGCCTCGGGAGTCGCTTGCTCTGACGCAGCGTTCTGAGCGGCCGCGACTTGGACCGGCACTTCGCTCGTGAAGACCTCTTGCTGCAGCCAAGGACACGCCGAGTTGGCCACCAGCACGCCGACACCGAGGATCATCACATTGAACAGACCTTGAGCGCTGGCGCGGACGTCCTTCGGAAAATATTCGTCGACGAAGATGTACACCGTCGCGAAGAAGAACGCGTAGCACACACCGTGCAGAATCTGAATGAGGATGATCAAACCGGCCATGTCGGGGAAGAACGCGTAGACGGCAAAGCGGACCGAGTGACCGAGGATGCCCACGATCATCGTCGCCCGCCAGCCCAAGCGCTTCAGGGTCATTCCGAGAATGAACATCGTCAGCATTTCCGCGAGCTGGCCGACGCTCATCACCGGCATGATCCAGTTGCCCGGGATTCCCACGCCCCCTTCGGCCACTGGTGTGCCGAGGAACATGCCGGTCCAGTTGAAGTAACAGTTGTGGACGAACGCATCGACGAACGTCACCAGCCACAGCACCAGCACGAACGGATGGCGGAGCAGTTTGACCGCTTCCAGCCAGGCCAGGCTCTCTCCCTCGGGCCCTTGCGGCTTCTTCGGCGGCGTGTGCGGCAGCGTCAGGCTGAAAGCTGCCAGAAACAGCGAGGCGACGCCCGCGACGACGAATGTCCACTTGGTGGCGCTCTTGAGCGCGTCACCGGTCAGACCGCTGCCGAGCACAGCTCCAAGCCAGTTGACGATTCCCTGCGGGTCGGCTGCTTGAACCTTGTCCCAGTCGACGAGGATAAACGTAAAGGGCCACGCGGCCAGGATCCAACCGATCGTTCCTCCCATGCGGACGATGCCGAATTCATTCTGCGGGTCGCGCATGTTGGCAAACGCGATCGAGTTGGTGATCGAAATCGTCGGCACGTACAACAGACAGTGCACCAGCATCAGCCCGAAAAAGGGCCAGAACGACGTCGTAAATCCGCAGCCCATGATGGCCAGTCCGCCGATCAGGTGGCTGAAGGCCAAAAACTTTTCGGCGGCGAAGCTGCGGTCGGCAAACTGATTGCTGAAAAACATGCCGACGATCGCCGCCACCGGAAAGGCGTTCAGAATCCATGACTGCTGGCCAGGCGTGAAGCCCAAGCTGGGCAAATAGCCGAAGATCAGCGGCAGCCATGCGCCCCAAATAAAGAATTCGAGCACCATCATCACGAAGAGTTGCCAACGAACATTGGACCGCCGGTCGTCAACAAACGCTTGGCTCATGAGTGCTCCGAGGAAGGGTCAAGAGAGGTGGGACGAAGAGGCGCAGACGCCTGAGACACTAATCTGGCCCTGCGGGCCCTGGCAATCAAGCCCCATCGCGCGATTTTTGACCAGTTGCATCCCACTTGCCCGCGTGCGCAATCGGCATGAACCGAGAACTTGAGCCATTCTGCTTTAAAACGCGCAGATTGCTTAGGCGGACGCTTCACCAGCGGCAGAGCTGGGAAGATCGCAACAAGGCGCACGCCGGGAGTATCGCGTTTCTTCCAATGGCGGGCCGGGCAGGAAACCGAAAATCGTGACGCCATCTCGCCCACGCGCCGGCCTGCACTGCGGCCAGGGGTATAGTTCCATGTTGGCAGGTGTTTCAACGTTTCATTTTCGAAGTTGACAAAGACGGATCATGGTTACACTGATTGGACTCGCCGTTGTAGTTGGAGCTGTGCTCGGCGGCTTCTCTATAGCCGGAGGACACATCGGCGCCCTCATCCATCCCTCGGAATTGCTGACCATCGGCGGCGCATCTCTAGGCGCCTTGATCGTCATGTCGCCGGTCAGCGTCATGAAGCGCCTGGCCCAAGGCTTGTTGCAAACGCTCAAAGGCAACCCCTTCGGGCGGACGACGTATGACGAGCTGTTCAAGCTGATGTACCAGCTGTTCCGCAAGGCGCGACGCGATGGTCTGCTGGCGCTCGAATCGCACGTCGCCAATCCGCACGAAAGCGCAATCTTCAAGCGTTATCCTAAAATTCATGGAAACCATCACGCGACGGCCTTCATCGCCGGCGCCCTCGGCCCGATGCTCGACGGTAGCGTCGACGGCAACCAGTTGTCGATGTTGCTGGACTCGGAAATCAACGCCATGGAACAAGAGCATCACGCCCCGATGGACGTGCTGCAGAAAACGGCCGATGGTCTGCCTGGTTTCGGTATCGTGGCCGCCGTGCTCGGTATCGTGGTCACGATGGGACACATCGGCGGACCGGTCGAAGAGATCGGCCACTCGGTCGGTGCAGCCTTGGTCGGTACTTTCCTCGGGATTCTAGCGTCCTACGGCTTCATCGCTCCCTTGGTCGTCAAACTGGAATTCCAGGGACATAGCGAATCGAACTTCATGCGGGCGATCGCCTCGTCGGTCACCTGCTTCATGAACAACATGCCGCCAAAGATCGCTGTCGAAGCCGCCCGACGGGGCATCCCTCAGGATGTCCGGCCCTCGGCCGAAGAACTGGAGACGATGCTCAAAGAAGTCGATTCCTATACCGACTAGTTTTCTTCAGTTAGCAGGATTGCAACATGGCGGGTGGTGGTGGTGCATGGAAAGTGGCTTACGCGGACTTCGTGACCGCGATGATGGCCTTTTTCATGGTGATGTGGCTGACCAGTCAAAAGCCCGAGACCAAGCAAGCGATCGAAGACTACTTCAACGATCCCTTTGCCCGCTCGCGCTTGAACACCAATCGCTCGCGCGACCCTTCGGTCACTGACAAACGCTCCGGCGACACCGATCCGAAGAAAAAATATCTGGGCAGCAACCCGCGTTCGATTCCGCATGACGATCCGGAAGCCGCCGAGCGCAAGACGCCTAAACTGGTGACC
>JBQCJB010000688.1:0-13802 GCA_051953155.1 Aureliella sp.
GCGCTGGGTGGAACCTCCGGTTGGCTCGAGGTAATGCTCTTTGCGCTGGGCATCGGATGCCTGGGAGTGGAGATCTTCGTACTGCCCGGTTTCGGAGTTTTCGGCGTGACCGGCGGACTGATGATCATTCTATCGTTGGTCATGGCCAGCCAGGATTTTGTGCTGCCGCAGTCGACCGTCCAGTGGACGACGCTGCGCAACAATCTGCTGCTCGTCCTGGGCGCGATGGGCAGCCTGGTCGCGGCCTTGATCATTCAGGTCATGTTCTTCGACTCGTTGCCGGGACTGGGGCGCATACGCCTCGACGCTCCCGAGCCCGAGTTGCCGGCTGCGGATGGAGCGGCGGCTAGCCTGGTCGGCGCGGCGAATCCGTACCTCTACCTGCCGCAGCTTGGCCAGCACGGGGTCGCCGATTCGGTCCTGCGCCCCGCGGGGAAAGTTCGCTTCGATGACCGGCTGGTCGACGTCGTCACCGAAGGGGACTTCCTCGACCCTGGCACCGCGGTGGAAGTCGTCCGGCTGGAAGGCCATCACGTCATCGTCCGCCGGCTGGCCTAATCCAGCCCCGGAGTCAGGTTGACTGCCGCCCAGGCCCAGCGACCGGTCGCGGAGTCATCATCGCTTGAGGCCTTCGACCAGTTGGAGCGCCGCGAGCAGTTCGTCTTCCGTAAAAAGTTTGTCGTGACCAGCGCGTTCTTTGGCGGCCAACTGCTGCCAGGAGAGTCCGTTAGCCAAGTGCCAGGCAGCGGCTTGGGCAATGTTCTGAGACACGCGTCGCTGGGCCAGCAGTCGGCACAAGTCGATGATCCGCGGATCGCCGCCACCGACGAACTCTTCCAGCGGCACGATGCGATACCGCATACGCACGCTCGGCTCAGGCTTGCCATGTTCGAGACATACGGTTTGAGCTTGCAGTTTACCGGTCCGGCCCGGCGGCACTCGAAAGATCCCGCCGCCTGGATTGCCGAGGCCAGCCCCCTGCTGGTTCCCAAGGCCGAATTGATTGCCACCGCCGAACTGGGCTCCCAGGCCATTGCCGCCGCCGTTATTGAAAAAGCCGCCTCCCAACCCTTGCCCGGTTTGGCCGCCACCGAGTCCGCCACCGAGTCCACCACCAAGCCCACCTCCGAGCCCGCCGCCTCCAAGGCCTCCGAGGATATTGCCGCCGCCAGGAAAGCCGAGCCCTGCGCCGGCCGGTTGGGCGAGAACTGGCACCGCCGCGAACGCAGCCGGTAGCGCGATGCGCAGCGGCCGATCGGTCTTGTTGGTCACCTTCAGCCACACGCTTTTAGATGAAAGGGGCGAAAGTTCGACAGCGACGTCTTTCTCCTCGCGGGCCGCGAACAGGTCGATGTCGCGCGGCAAATCCGCAGTAGTCGATTGATGCCCAGCGAGCGACGCCGTCGGCGGAGGCGCGCTTTGCATCAACGGAGTCCCGCACAGTCCAAACGTGGCTTCGGGCGGCCGCGGTTCATCTGCTCGCGCTCCCAAGGCTACCAGGCAAACTGCTGGCACGACCAGCAGCCGCCAACGTTTGGCGATCGACCCGCGACGCACGAAACTTCCGCAGTGGAACATGTTCTTGACCCTTCGGCTGGTTGGGGCTGCTTTGACTGAGCTGTCTCGACTGAGCTGTCTTAATCGGGCTGCGCAGATGAGGACGCGCGCGAACCGGGAATGTTCCAGGTCGCGGCGACAGGTTCGCGGAGAAAGCAAGGGCTATGCCGGCCGAAGAGCGTACCGGCAGATAGCTGCTATGGCGTTAGAAAACGCAGAGGATTTTTAGCTCGGCGCCCCACAGGCGGCGAGCAAGTGTTCGATGGGCGTGTGGCACAATCGAACACTTGTTTCGAGCAGTCATGCGCAAAGTGCAACAGTGGCCTGAGCCTAGGAGACCTTCGTGAGCTTGGTCACGCGGCCGGTGTTGACCCATTCGACGACGAAGATGTTCCCATCGGCGTCAAAGCAGGCATCGTGCGGATGGACGAACTTGCCGGGCAACCACTGGTCGCGCTTGCCGCGCATACCGTTGTTGTTGGCTAGCACTTTTTCGCGCCACTGCGGATCGTCGCCTAGTTGGGCAACCGGCTCGTTCTGAAGGTTGAGGATCGTGACGCGGGCATGCAGGTCCGGCACCAACAGCAGGTCGCCCTGCTGGTCGATGGCTGCAGGAAACAGAAATCCCTCTTGGGTTCGCAGATGGTTATCCTGCCTGTCGAACCACTGCAGGCGCTTGTTGGCGCGGTCGGCCACGACCAGTTTGGGCGTGCCATCGCGGTCGTCCAACCAATGGCCGTGGGGCGTTTGGAACTTGCCGTTCTCGGTGCCCTTGCCGCCGATGGCTTTGACGAACTTGTCATGCTTGTCGTAGTGGAAAATCGTGCCGCTGCCGTAGCCGTCTCCGAGGTAGTAACCGCCGTCGGGACGGAAACTGGCATTGGTTGGGCGATAAGGCGTTTTCGGATTCTCGTAAACGCCGCTGTCGGTGTTCAGTTCCTTGCGACCGCGTCGCCACACGATCTCTCCCTTGAGATTCATCTTGATAAACGGCAGCGTCGAGTCGCTGGGAGAGAGGTAGAGAAACTCTTCGCCACCTTCGTTGCGAATGTCGATGCCGTGTCCGCGGCCGGCTCCCTTGCCTTTGCCGGCTCGCAATTCGTCCCCCATGGCTTTGACAAACTTGCCTTGCGGATCGAAGACGAAGATCGAGCCCGGGTCGCCATAGTGCGAGATGTAGATCAGCCCGGCGCGGTCGATGGTGACGCCATGAGACGCGTTGCCGTAGTGGTGGCCCGCTGGCAGCGAGCTGGCGCCCCAGTCGTGTTCGCATTCATACTCCAGCGCGCCGGAGCCAACGCGCGGGCGTTTGGATCCCGCTTTGTCTTCCGCTCCGAGAATCCTCGGCGCGATCGCCGCAGCGGCGACCGACAGTGATGTCTGCTTGATGAACGTGCGGCGTGTCGAGGCCATAATCGAGTGTCTCCGGCAGCGGGGTAGGGGGTGGGAAAGCCTTTTTTTGGTGGCTGACCGCCCATTTTACCTCCGCCCGAGCGCAGATTCCGCCACGGGCACCGGAAGCCGAGATTTCCGCACGCGCTTTTTCGATAACATCGACCAGCAGGACGAACAAGCCGCTGGGACAAGCCTCATTCATATCCTGGTCATCCTGTCCATCGATGTTCCAACCGCCGCTGGAAATCTATGCAAGAGCGGCTGGGACAGGAGGCGACAAAAAAACCGCACGAGAGAAACAAATTCCTCTCGTGCGGCTGTGTGAAAAAAAATCAGCATGCCGCCGAACGGTTGATCGGGGGCGAGTCGATCAGTTTAGCGTCGGCCGCGGCCGCCACCGCCCCCTTCGCGCCGTCCACGTCCACCACCTCCGCCGCCACCGCTGCGTGGGCGGTCGTAGCGTCCGCCACGGTCGCCGCCGCCGCTGCGTTCGCCACCGCGATCGCTTCGCTCGGCGCGTTCAGGGCGTTCGCCCGCTTCGCCCTCGGTGACCGAGGCGAATTCGTCTTCGACGCCCAGTTCTTCCAGAGCACGGCGACGGCTGAGCTTGACGCGATCTTGCTCGTCGATGTCGATCACGATGACCTTCATCGGATCGCCCACCTTGCAGATGTCGTCAACGCTGGCCACGAATCCGCTGGACAGTTCGCTGATGTGGCACAGGCCATCGCGACCGGGGAGGATCTCGACGAACGCACCGAAGTCACGGATGCTGGAGACGACACCGTCGTAGATCTTGCCGATCTGGGCGGTCGCGGTGCAGGCTTCGACGCGGGCCAAGGCTGCCTTGGCTGCCTCGCCATCGCTGGCTGCGACCGTTACCGAACCATCGTCTTCGACGTCGATCGTCGCTCCGGTATCTTCCTGGATGGCGCGGATGTTCTTGCCGCCCGGGCCGATCAGCAGGCCAATCTTGTCGGGGTCGATCTTCGTGCGCAGCAACCGCGGTGCATAGCGGCTGGTCTCGGTCCGCGGGCGAGGAATCGCGGTGATCATCTTCCGCAGGATTTCCATGCGGGCTTCGCGAGCCTGCTTGAGAGTCGCGCGAACGATCTCTTCGCTGATGCCGTCGATCTTCAGGTCCAACTGGATGCCGGTGATGCCCTCAGGCGTACCGGCCACCTTGAAGTCCATGTCGCCGTAGTGGTCTTCGTCGCCGATGATGTCGGTCAGCAGCACCCACTGGTCGCTCGACTGCTTGACCAGGCCGATGCTGATGCCGGCCACCGGATTGGTGATCGGCACGCCAGCGGCCATCAAGCCGAGAGTCGCTCCGCAGACGCTGGCCATCGAGGACGAGCCATTGGATTCGAGAATGTCGCTGATGACGCGGATCGTGTACGGAAACTCGTCGTGGTCGGGCAGCACCGGTGCGACGCTGCGTTCGGCCAACGCACCGTGGCCGATCTCGCGACGACCTGGCCCGCGAATCGGACGGCACTCGCCGACCGAGAACGACGGGAAGTTGTAGTCGAGCATGAACTTCTTGCTGTATTCCTCGACCAACCCGTCGACGCGCTGTTCATCGCGAGCCGTACCTAGGGCGACGGTGATCAGCGCCTGAGTTTCGCCGCGCTGGAAGATCGCTGAACCGTGCGTGCGGGGCAGCACGTCGGTCTCGCACTCGATCGCCCGCAGGCTGGTGCGATCGCGGCCATCGGGGCGCACGCCCGAGAGAATCAGGTCGCGGACGATTTTTTCTTCCAGATCCTTCCAGCAATTCTGGAAGATGGCCGGGTCGACGGAGGGATTTGCCGCATCGGGACTGATTTCGCCCCAGACCTTCTCGCGCAGAGCGCGGACCGCTTCGGCGCGAGCGTGCTTGCCTTCGGTCTGCTTGGCAGAGCGGAATTGATCGTAGTAAGAATTCGCCAGGCGATCAAACAATCCGCCATCGCTGGGCGCTGCGAAGTCGAGCTTTTTCACCGCCACGCGATCGGCCAGTTGCCGCATCAAGCCGATGATTTCGCGAACGATGTTGTGGGCGTAGACGATCGCATCGACCATCTCGCTTTCAGGCAATTCCTGGGCGAAACCTTCGATCATGAGGATCGAGTGCTCGCTGCCGGAAATGATCAGGTCCAGTTCGCTCTCGTCGAGCTGGTCGGTCGTCGGAAAAGCGATCAGTTCGCCGTCGATTCGGGCGACGCGCACCGAGGCGATCGGACCTTGGAACGGCAGGGGCGTGATCAGCAGCGCGGCTGCCGAAGCGTTCATGGCGATCACGTCAGGATCATTCTGCAGATCGCTGCTGACGACGATGCTTTGAATTTGGACTTCGTCGGAGTAGCCCTTGGGGAACAGCGGGCGGATCGGGCGGTCAATCAACCGGCTGGTGAGCGTTTCTTTCTGGGTGGGGCGGCCTTCGCGTTTGAGAAAACCTCCCGGGAATTTACCGGCGGCGGCCATCCGCTCGCGGTAATCGCAGGTCAGGGGAAAAAAGTCGGTACCGGGGCGGGATGGGCCGCTGGCCACCGCCGAGAGCACGACCGTATCGCCATACTGGGCGACGACGCAAGCGGCCGCTTGCTTGGCCAATTGTCCGGTTTCGAACGACAGGATTTGGGAGCCGATTTGTTTTTCTACTCGAATCTTCACTTCACATCTTCCTACAACTAAACGACTGTGTGCGGGGCAACGGACTGGCACGCCGCCAGTCGACCGGCAACCAACGGCCGGGAAATCAGAGGTTCCCACACAGAGAACCGGCCCATCCGACGTCTCGCTCGGCGGCCGCATCGACCGCATGCGGCTCTCCAGCAGAGCTGGCCAGTTCGGCAAAACACATCCAAACGTCAGCGCCTCGTCGCGCACGAACTTTCGAGCGCCTCCTCACGGGCACGCATACGAAGCCCAGGTGACAAAACACCAGCCTTCCCTGGCACGCTCAACATAAGGTGGGCAAGCGGCCCACTCTGCCGACGGTAGCGGACCATGCGGGCGATGCGCTCAGTTGCCGCTCGACAACGTCCAACCATGGAAAAGCGGCAGGAGAAACGGATCTGCGCACGAACCATTGGCAACTGCAACCCGCGCAGGTTCGCAAAGAACCTGCGCCGACTACATCACCCAGGTCTGGGACACGCACTCGCTCGCGTTCAGCCAGCGACGCGAGCCCCGTCCATCTTTACTTGCGGATACCGAGACGACCGATGATATCCAAGTAACGCTGCGGATCATGGCGACGGACGTAATCCAGAAGGCCACGACGCTTGCTGACCAATCGCAACAGCCCACGACGACTGGAATAGTCCTTCGTGTTGGTCCGCATGTGCTCAGTCAAATGATTGATCCGCTGAGTCAACAACGAAATCTGCACCGACGAAGAGCCCGTATCGCCTTCGCTGCCACGGAATTGCTCGATCGCCTGCTGTCTTTGTTCGCTCGAAATTGCCATAAATCCTTAACACCATTTGTGTTAGCGATTCCCGCCCGGCCGGCATGCCCGCTTCGTTCGCGGCCAGCCCGAACCTCGGGGAGAACGCTCTGCGCTTGATTCGCAAAATGTCTTTGGCTCAAAATGTACCCGAAATCGGCGGCGATGCAACCGGAGAATTTTTCACCCCCCAGCCGCCGCTCCGGCAACCTCTGCACCCCCGCCGCCGGCGCAATGGCGCACCATCAGCCGGTTGCTTCCCCTGGTAGCGAGCGGTGGAAAGTGCTCGGCAAGTCCCAAAAGTGCCGCGTCACTTCCTATCGTCATAAACGTCGGTCGCTTCTTCTTTAATTACCGCCGTCGGTCGATTCTGACTCTTCAACTGAGCCCGCACGATCTGGGTGCCCACCGGCAAATTGCCGACTTCGACGCGGAACCGCTGCGCGGCCCGACTGCCCATCTCCGGAATCGGCTCGAAGACCAACTGGTCGCCGACAATCGAGTACTTGACCGGCGCATCGATTTTCAGGGCGCGACTGCCCGCGGGCAACTGCAAGGACAACTGCACATTGTGATCGGCGCGGCCAACATTGGTGACTTCGATCGTGTAAGTCGTCGACGCGGTCACTTCGATCGGATCGGCATCTTGCTCGATGCGGAACGCCAGTTCGCCCTGCTCCTCGACGCTCAGAGCGCTGCGGGCCTCGGTCTTGACGCCTAGGTCGGCAGTGCCCTGGAACGTCATCGCCTGCGTGCCCACCTCGACCGGCAACACGGTCAACTCGACCGGCTCGGCATGCCCGGCCGGGAATTCGGGCACGCTCCAGAAGACTGCGTGCTGCTTGGGATCGTACGTGCCCGCTTTGTTAGCCGTGTTGAAGTTCAGCCCTGCCGGCAGGTGAACGACAAATTCACAGTTGGTGGCCGACGCCGTGCCGGTGTTTTTGATCATGATCTCAAAGGTGGCTTGCCGGTCGAGATAGCGTTTGCTCGGCCCTGCGATGCTCGCCTCGAGGGCGGGCGCTAGCACGCGGAGCTCGGCTTTCTGTGTCTGCTGCACGCCGTCCTCGGTCAGGGCGCGAATCGCGCAAACTCCTTGCCCCGGTTCCACGGCGATCGCGTCCAGCCGGATGTGCTTGCTCTCGTTCGGAGCCAGCTCTCCGAAGCTGGCCTCGAGACTCGCATCGCCACTTTCGTGCCGCAAGTTGGCCGGCAGATCGGCCTCCAAGCGAACGCCGCGAGCGACGCCCGTGCCGACGTTCTTGACGACCACGTCGATCGCATGCGCACTACCGATCAGCACTTCCGGCGCACAGCTCTGCGTCAGCTCCAGTTTGGGCAGCGTTGCCAAAGTTCGCACCGATGCCTGGGCCGCAAAGCGAACGACAGCCGTGCTGCCGAGTTCTCCTTGACGCTCAGGTACGATTTGCAAGTTGATGGTGCGTTCATCTCCAGGAGCCATCTCGCCCAGCTGCCACACCAAGACTCCTTCCGGCGTCGGCGTGACTGCGGGAATCGATTCCGCGAACACGGCCCCGCCGGGTACGCTATCGATCACCTCGACGTCCTGGGCGGTGGAGTTGCCGGCGTTGCGGACGGTGATGACGACCGTCGTGCGTTTGCCGACCTGGCACTCGCCAGCCATGCGTTTCTGAATCAGCATGATCGGATTCTGGGAACCATCCAGATGGCGATTGCCGGGTTGGTTGCTGACCAGCATGCCGAGCGCCGAACCGGCCAACAGACTCTTGCCTCCTTTGCCCGAAGCGAGCTGCCCGCGCGATTGAGGCGAGGGTTCGCCCGCGGCGATCGAGGGCATGTTGGGAGATGACGGCGGCAGACCTCCGGTCGAAATTGGCAACCCGCCGGGAGCGCCGGAAAGGGACGCCGATGCGCCCGATGGCAGGCGCGGTGGTTGCGGTGCTCCGAGCGTCGCGCTGGGAGGAAATGGCTCGGCGGTGCCGGGCTTGCTGGAGTCGCCGGCCAAAGCATTGCTGCCGGTGCCACGCGGTTGTCCGGCTGACGAACTGCCGCCACCGCCGCTGGCCGGCGGGGCTTGCAACCAGGCTTGACCGCTGCCAGCGGCCGCGGCCGATAGATCAGTCGTTGGCATGGCCGGCCGCTGCGTATCGGAGAGGCTGCCTCGGGCGCTCGGCTTTGCGCCGATCGGTCCCGCGTTGACCCAGCCGGGGGGCGCGCTGTGCGCCCCGCTGGCCGGCATAGTCGAGCCACCCGCCGCCTCGCTGGAAAGATCGGCAACGGGCAAGCCACCACTTGATAAGCCCACATTTGGCAAGCTCGCAGCGGGCAAATTCTCCGTCGGCAGACCGGCAGAGGGCAGTCCCGGCGTCGTGGCTGAGGCGGCCGGTAGCTTGGCCACAGGCAAGGCCGAGCTGGACGGCTCGGAGGCAGCCGGGCCGGCGCCGGGCAAGCCGGAGGCCAGTGGCGCGGCGGTCGAGGAAGGCTTGGGCAACTGCGGCGCTGCCAAGGGCGCGGCGGCTAGCGGCGCGGCCCCCAGCGACGGCAACTCGGGCAAGGCCGCCAGATTCGGCGGGCCTTCGCCGGCGGCTTGCGTCACGGCAGAAGTATCAGCGATCGAACCGAGTGGCTCGGCCGGTTGGTAGCTCGATCGCAGCGCGGCGAGCGGGCGCAGCGGATTGGCCTCGGCGGCTTGCTCCGGAGCGTAAGCCAGCGACGGCGGAGCGGCATCGTCGCGGTCGTCGTTGGCTCGGACCAACGAGTCCTCCGACAAACCGCTCTGCCGGCTGCGAGTGCCACCGGAAAGTGGTTCGCCGCCAGCGACGCTGGCATCAACCGTCGGCAGATTCGACGGGTCGAGCCAGGTCGGCTGGACATTGTCGACCAAGATCGGCTGCGGCGATTCCGAGGCGGGCTTGGCGGGCCCGAGCGATTCGTGCGGACGCTGCCGGGCATCGTGTTGGGCCAAGGCCATAGCGACAGCGCCCAGCAGCAACACAGTCCCGACAGCGGCAAACCGCACCGTTAACTTTTTCATAGCAGGTCGACATCCATGTCGGCGAACGAATGCGTAACCGAAATAGGTCCTTTCGATACGTTATCGAGAGTTCGTATCAAATCGCTGGCGCCACGGGAAGAGCAATCGTTGCCAGCGAAGCGGCTTGGCTAGAGAAGCGACAGGGCTAGCGGAGACGCGCCGACGTCGCAGCAGGGCGGCGCAGAAAGAGGCGCAGCTAGCGAGCGCTTATTGCGAAACAAAAAATCGAGCTGCAAGCAAAAACAGGATGCCGCGGCTGACTGCCTCCGGCATCCTGTTGGTCTATTTGCAAGGCTGGGGGATCGGATTTTTGCCAATCCGCATGCGCCGCCTAAAAGGCTTGGCTGCTTAGCCCATCGGGCCCATCGAAGGCATCGGGGCGGACGAGTAGCTCGACTCGACAAACATTTCCGGCTTGCGGGTCTGCGTGGGCACGCCGGCCTCTTGCAGGACTTTGTCGATGGCATCTTGAGCGGCCGAAACCAGTGCGTCGCGCGTCATGCCGGCCGCTGCGTTGCTGTGGCCCATCGGCGTGATCGGCCCCTTGTATCCCGCCTTGGCGAAATGCGAGACGATCTTGACGTTGTCAATCACGCCGCCCAGACCGGGCATCAGGCGGTTCTTGTTGGTCGCCTTGGCCAGATCGACTTTTTCCGAGATATCGGCCACGCGCAGCGAGTACACGCGATCGGCAGGGATTTCCGCGATCTGATCGAACGCGCCGCCGCCGACATGGAAGCTCCAGGTATCGAGCGCAATGCCCACGTTCTTGGCCGTGCAAGCCCGGAACAGAGCCAAAAAGCCTTCGACATCGTTGACGAATTTGAACTGCTTGCCAGCCGTGCTTTCGGGGCTGGCGGAGAACGACAGGGCCAGATTCAGGTTCTTGTCGGCAAAGACTTGCGCGACTTCGTCGATGCGCTTGCGGATGACGTCGAAGAACTGAGGATAGGGCAAGCGGTCGGTTGCCGGGGGAATGCGGATCAGGCCGGTGGTCGCGCCGACGCGTTGGGCAATCTCGGCGGCTTCGGCCAAGGCGGCCAATTTAGCAGCGTACGTCGTGTCGTCGTCGTCCAGGTCAACCGGGGTTTCAAAACCGCCGATCTTGATCTTCGCACTGGTGAGAAACCTGGCCGCCTTTTCGAAAGTCGCCCGCTGGCTGCGTTTGACCAGGTCGGCCAGGTCGATTTCGATTCCCTTGAAGCCGTAGGTCAGTGCCAGTTCGATCAGTTCGCTTTGACGACCGGAAACGCCGATCGCCAGCGGGTTGAGGTTCTTGAACATGCGTTTCTCCAAAGACTTTCCGAGCGTCCCCTCGGAGGTATGGTTTGCCTGAGCCATGAAGTTCGCCAGTATGCCACAAAGGGTCAATTCCTTCCAGGGTAGCTGGCGGGACTACTAAGGCATTAACGGCCGGACGGCAGGCCTGTGACACTCAGAAGCGCGGCATGTCGCCGCTGAGCCATTCGGGGACCGACGAGGGCTTTTGCTGCGGGTCGCGCGGAGGGAACCATGCGCCGGTATTGGGCTGGCTGCCCCCGAGTGGCGCGTCCGCGGGCTTGGTCGCGAAGGGACTTTTGAAGAAGTCCACCGTCTTGTTCCAGGTCCGCTTGGTGCTTTGCGTGACGCTTTGGAACATCGATGGCTTGCTGCGAGCGGAACTCTTGGGCTTGCTCGAAGATTTGCTCGAACTGGCAGGCCACGCAAACCACGAGGACTTGGTCGATTTTTTCGAAGTCGACGACGCGTTGGCCGACGATGTCGACGAGCCCGATGGACTGCCCCACCAGCCATCCGCTGCGTTGAGGGTTGGTTGGCCAAGGAAGCATAGACACAATGCGAGGACGATAGCACCGCCACGAGCATTCATCGAAGGACTCTCCTCCTGGGACAGATAACAACAAACGTGCATCTTGCGATGCGCGGATGTTGTCAAAAGTCGCCAGGAGAGTCCAGATCACTCTTGCCGAGAGAAGATTACTCGAGAATCATCTCTTCGACGGTCTTGCCGCCGGGGATCATCGGCAGCACGTGCTCTTGATACGGGACGCAAACGTCCAGCACGTAAGGACCGGGATAATTGATCATCTCTTCCAGAGCCCCGCGGAGATCCGACTTCTTGCTAACGGTCGCCGCGCCGCAGCCATAGCCCTTGGCGATGGAGACGAAGTCCGGATAACGCTCGGCCACGTAGGCATGCTTTTCCGTCACGCCGATGCCGCTGGCTTCCTCGTGATGGATGGGACCGAGGTAGGTGTGTGCCCGATTGCTGCCTTCGAAGCGATCCTCCCACTGGACGACCATACCCAGGTGTTGGTTGTTCAGCAGCAGAACCTTCACCGGCAGATTCTCGCAGTAGAGCGTCGCCAGTTCCTGAATGTTCATCTGGAAGCTGCCGTCGCCGTCGATGTCGATGACCAGCGCTCCGGGGTGGGCTGCTTGAACGCCCATCGCCGACGGCAAACCAAAGCCCATCGTGCCCAGCCCCGACGAGCTCATCCAGTGCCGCGGTTCGCGGAACTGGTAGAACTGTGAGGCCCACATCTGATGCTGGCCTACGCCGACCGTGATGTATGTGTCGCGGTCAGCCGTCAACTTGGACAGCTCGCGGATGGCATGCTGCTGCAGAATGCCATCGAAGTTCTCGTCGTAATGGAACGGGTATTTTTGCTTCAACTGCTTGCAGTGCGCGACCCAGTCGCGAATGTCGGCCGGCGGTTCGACGATCTTGTTCAGTTCGTCCAGCACGAACTTGACGTCGCTACAAACCGGGATGTGCGCGATCTTGTTCTTGTTCAGTTCCGAAGCGTCGATATCGACGTGGATGATTTTGGCGTTCTTGGCGAAGGCCTCCAGTTTGCCGGTGACGCGGTCGTCGAAACGCACGCCCAGGGCGATCAGCAGATCGCAGTCACGAACCGCGTAGTTGGCATAGGCCGACCCGTGCATGCCGAGCATGTCCAGCGACAGCTCATCATCGTTGGGATAGAGGCCCAAGCCCATGACAGTCATCGTCACCGGAATGCCTGTCGCCTTGACCAGCTGCCGTAGCGCGGCGGCTCCCTCGGCTGCGATCACACCGCCACCGACGTAAAGGATCGGTCGCTTGGAATGCTGGATCGCCGCGGCGATTTGCCGGATTTGCTCGGGACGCGCGTGCGGGACCGTCGCGCGATAACCTGGCAAGTTCATCGGCACGTCGTCCGGAACTTCGCACTTGTCCAACTGGACGTTCTTGGGCATGTCGACCAAGACCGGGCCGGGCCGGCCGGTGGTGGCGATGTGAAACGCCTCTTTCATCACGCGAGCCAAGTCGTCGACTTGGGTTACCAGATAATGATGCTTGGTAATCCCACGGCAAACTTCGACGATCGGCGTTTCCTGAAACGCATCGGTGCCGATGACGTGCGTGGGCACCTGACCGGTGATCGCGACCAGCGGAATACTATCCAGCTTGGCATCGGCGATGGCGGTGACCAGGTTCGTCGCTCCGGGGCCACTGGTGGCCATGACGACTCCCGGCCGGCCCGTGCTGCGGGCATAGCCCTGCGCGGCAAAGGCGCCGCCCTGCTCGTGCCGCGGCAAAATGGTCCGGAGATTCTGGCCGTACTTGGTCAGCGACTGATGCATGGGCATCGAGCAGCCTCCCGGGTAGGCGAAAATCACCTCTACTCCGTGATCCACCAAGGATTTGACCAGGATGTCTGCACCGGTCATCACTTGTGAGCCACGTTTCGCGTCAACGGAAGCCATTTCACCAAACTCCAAAAGTAGGGGTCCCAACGTAACAGAGACTTTCAGAATACGGGCGTTATCGGGTTTGTTCAACAGTCAAACCCGCGACAAAGCTGGGGATTTTGACCGGCCAAGCCAGCCAGCCGACCGGTCGCGACGCCCGCTCAGGCTAGACAGTCCAGGCCCCGAGGATGTTCGGCACGTTGGCACAACCTTAAAGGAAGATGTAACCTTCTTCGCCGTGCTGCGTCACATCCAGCCCCTGCCTCTCCATCGTCGAACTGACCCGCAGCCCCAGCGTCACGTCGATGACCTTTAAGAGGATGAAACTGACCAGCGCCACGTACATCCAGGTGATCGAGCAGGCAACCAACTGCCCCAGCAGCGTCGACCAGTTCCCCTCGATCGCTCCGACCGCGCGGCCGCCGGCGACATTCCAGGCAGCCCGCGTCGCCAGTAGGCCGGTCATCAGGGACCCGAGCGTCCCGCCGACGGCATGCACGCCAAAAGCATCCAGGGAATCGTCGTAGCCGAGCAGACGCTTGAGACGGTAACAGGCCAGAAAGCAGCCCACGCCCACGACGGCGCCGATGGCCAGAGCGGCCATCGGTCCGACGAAACCCGCTCCCGGCGTGATCCCGACCAGCCCGGCCACCGCGCCGG
>JBQCJB010000689.1:0-10796 GCA_051953155.1 Aureliella sp.
GCCCAACGATCAATCTCACGCCGCGTTCTCCCGAGGATGCTGTGGCAGCCGCGAAATTCACGGGGCATGTGGCAGCCAGTTCGTCCTTGGCCGACGGCGCCGCGCCGGCCAGCGAATCGAGCCACGCGCTGCGCAGCGGCCGGCCTGCGGAAGCTTCGCCGTGGCACGATGAAAACGGCTGGGCATCGCTCGACGCCGCCAACAAACCGATCCCTCACGCCATCGCCCAGAGCAGCTCGCGACGGCCATGGCCCGACCAGCACGTGTCGTCCGACGAACTCGAAGAACTCACGCGTCAAGAGCATCGAGAGCTGGCCAGCGCTCTCGTGCTGCCTCCGAGCAGTCCGCAGCTGCCAAGCACAAGCGGCACACCGACCACCCGCCCCGCCGCAGTCCAACTGCGTGTCGAAAGCCAAGCACCCCTCCCCGAGCCCCGGCAGAAACACATCATTTTCCAGCCCAGCCCCACCAGCCCCACCAGCCCCACCGGCCCCAGCGGCCCCGCAGTAGCGCCACTCCCGTCCGGTCTCCCCCTCGCCCCGCGTCGCGTAGAGCCCAGCTCCACCCGCCCTGCCGCCGCGCCACTCCAGTCCGGTCCCCCCCGCGCCCCGCTTCGGGGAGTGGGGGCTGGGGGGTGAGGGGCGGAAGTACGAGAACGCTTCGCGCTTCAGTGACAGCCGGGACGGCTGTCCTACTTTAATGTGCAAGGTTGAGCGATTTGCGAGACAGCCGAGACGGCTGTCCTACTTGGGGATCAGGCCGGGGAAGACATAGGCTTGCAGCATGACCCAGAGCCCAACCAGGATCGCCAAGGCGACGCTGTGGAAGAAAACATAGCGCAAGATCGAACCCTCGTGCCCGTGCTGGCCAGTGGCCACGCCGGCAACGACGATCGACTGCGCGTCGATCATCTTTCCCATCACTCCCCCGGAACTGTTGGCCGCGGCCGCGAGCACCGGCGAGAGGCCCAAGCGTTGGGCTGTGATCTGTTGCAGGTTGCCGAACAAAATGTTCGATGACGTGTCGCTGCCGGTCAGTGCGACGCCCAACCAGCCCAGCAACGGAGAACACAACGGGAACCACCAACCAGTGCTGGCCAGAGCCAGGCCCATCGTCGCATCCAGACCGCTGTAACGCGTCGTGAAACCCAGGGCCAGCATCGCGGCGATCGTGACCAGCGAGAGCGCCGTGCGCCGAAACGTTCGGGCCAGCAGCGCCAACAGCCGCGCCGGCGGCAGCCCCAAACTGAAACCCGAAATCAGACCCGACAGTAGCAAGGCCGTACCGGTGGCCGACAGCCAGTTGAACGTGAACTCGGCCTTTTCGGCGATTGGTGACATGACCACTGGAGGCGTCCGCTCGACGCGCTGGTCCAGCGACTGGATCTTCCAAGTCCAAGTCAGTCGATCGAGCTGCTGCTTGACTTGCGGCACGCCCCACAGCGTGACCATCACAGTCAACACGATCCACGGCAGCAGCGCACAAAGCGTCAATTGTCGGCTCGAGAGCGGTGAGGAGAGCTCCGACACGACTGCTTTGTGCGCCAGCGCGTCTCCATTGTCTACCTGGCCATGCCAGTCGCTGCTGGCGGAGTCCGACTCCGCCTGCGCTTGAAGGCTCTTGTCGATGACCTGCGCCAGTTTTTCTGGGTCCAGCGGCGGCGGTTGCCAGACTTGCAACAACGCGATCAGCGCTACGATCGACGCGACGGAGCCGGCGATGTCGACTAGCCACGGTCCGTGGTAGTTGCTGACGGCGAACTGCACGGCTCCGAAACTCGCACCCGCCGTCAGACAGGCTGGCCAGACGCGGAGCATTTCGCGCCAACCGACCATGGCCCAAATCAGCCAGAACGGTACCAACAGGCTGAACAAGGGCAATTGCCGGCCGATCATCTGGCTCAACTGCTCGAGCGGCAGCTCCGTGACGCGGGCCAAGGCGAGCACCGGCGTACCGAGCGCACCATACGCCACTGGAGCTGTGTTGCCGATCAGCGCCAGACCGGCAGCGGGCAACGGACGAAAGCCTAGCCCGATCAACATGGCCGCGGAAATTGCCACCGGCGTGCCGAAGCCAGCTGCCCCTTCGATGAATGCGCCAAAACTGAACGCGATCAAGAGCACCTGCAATCGCCGGTCATCGGTCAAGTGAGCGATCCGCGAGCGCAGCACGTCGAACTGACCCGTGTCGACGGTGATCTCGTAGACGAAGATCGCCGAGACCACGATCCAGCCGATAGGGAACAGGCCGTACAGCGCCCCGAAAACCGCCGACGAAGCGGCCAGTCCGACGGGCATCTTGAAAACCAGAATCGCCATTCCCAATGCGGCACTCAATCCAGCCAATGCCGCCCAGTGGGCCCGCACATGAAAGACCGCCAGCAGCACCAACAACAGCACCACCGGCAGACTGGCCGCGAGCGCCGATAGACCTGGATGGCCGAGCGGATCGTAGTTCTGTGCCCACGTCATAGAGCAATCCCGGAGCGTTTCCAGCGCGGTCCCAAAAGCAACGCCGCGTTTAGCTTACTCGCCCCGCTGCCAGCCAACTACATCGGCCGATTGAATCCGATGGCATTGGCCCCGAGCCTGAACCAGCAACCGCCCCGACGGCTCGATGCCTTGGCAAACGCCAATTAACTGCTCGGCATTGGCCAGCCGGAGTTCGACTGTGCAACCGGTCAGCAGACTGCGCGCACACCACTGCTCCCACCAGGCTTGATCGCCCGAGCGCCAACTGCTGATCCAGACTTCGAGATGTTCGATCATCCGCAGCAGCACGCTTTCGATGGCCAGCTCGCGGTCGGCAAACTGCGAAAGCGAGCAGGCGCGGCGGCGCAGCTCCGGTTCGGCCCCGCTCCAATCGACCGCCACGTTCAGGCCGATGCCGATTACAAAGGCCATGCGGCCGTCGAGCGAGCGCGGCACGGCTTCGACGAGAATGCCGGCCAGCTTGCGGTCGTCGACGAACAGATCGTTGGGCCACTTCAGCTTGACTGCGATGCCCGGGACTTCGGCTTCCGCCGCGGTCGCTGCAGCCACGCCGGCAACCAGACTTAGTTGTGGCCAAAGTGCCGAATCGCTCGGGACATGTTCCTGGCCAATGACCAGGGAGAACATCAGACAGCCTTCAGGAGACCACCACTGGCGTGTCGTCCGCCCGCGCCCGGCGGTCTGCCGGTCGGCCACCAGCAGGCCCGGACAACCGTTCCAGCCCGAGGCCAAACGCTGGCGAGCTTGCGTGTTGGTCGAATCGGTTTCGTCGAACCACTGGATGTCGCGCAGCCAGCCCGACTGCTGCAAAAATTCGATGGCCGCGTCGCGGCGTTGTTGAAGCCAATAATCCATGCCGATTAGTATACTGGCTCTCCAACAGTAACTCGCCAACACCAATCGGCCCGGAACTGTCTCTCAGTGAGCAAGCGCGGCAGAGACTATCCGATCGATCGTGATGGCACCAGGACATTGACGACCGATGAACTATCGACGATTTTTACTCACCCTCGCCTTGGCCTTGAACGCTTGGCTGCTGGTCTGCTCGGTTGCCGGCGCCCAAACGGCTGCGCTGGCCGGTCGCGATGCGGCGGAGGCTCTCTCGAAGGAAACGACGCCCACGATGACGCTCGAAAAAATCGTTCGCGCCAGCGAGCAACTATCTAGCCAGCGGCGAGCGTTGCTCGATAAAGCCGCCGGCGACATCCGTCAGTCGCTCGCCGGTGGCCCGGTCCATTTGCTGGCTGTTTGCACGGCGAACTCGCGGCGCAGCCAGCTCTGCCAGGCATGGTGCCATGTGGCGCTAACGCACTATCAAGTTGCCGCAGTCGACGCTTTGTCATGCGGCACACAGGCAACGGCCTGCAATCCACGCACAGTCGCCGCACTCGAGCGCAGCGGCTGGCGAGTCGAGCGGCCGAGCTTCGATCTTGAGAACCCGCGCTATGCATGCCGCTTTGCCCAGACACCGGAGCTGGTCCTGTGGTCGAAAGCGTTTGGCGATAGCAGCTTGCCACGAGAGAGGATCGTCGCCCTGCTCTGCTGTGACGAAGCGGACAAAGCGTGCCCAACCGTTCCGGGCGCGATCGCACGCGTGCCACTGCACTATGCCGACCCGAAGGCCAGCGACGGCACGGCCGAAGAGTCGCGCTCCTACGACGAGCGCAGCCAGCAGATCGCCGCCGAGATGTTTTATCTGGTCAGGCAAATCGCCGGCCGCTGATCGGCTGTTGTCAGGACGCTTGTTTACCGTTTGTCGGCTGCCAGGAACCGGCTGAGCTTTTCCAGGTTTTCGATAAACGTTTCGGAGCGGATCATCGGCTGCTCGGCTGGAACCTTCTTGACGTATTTCAAACGCCCGGGCTCGACCCACGCGCCGCGCTCGTCGAGCGCATCGACGATCGCTTGCACCGCAGCAGCGCTCGGGGCTTGCCGCTGCGAGCGTTGACGATCCTTTTCGCCAATCGCCTGGAGCTGCTGCGAGTTCAAGTCCTTGAGTTGTTCGTAGCGCGCTCGCAGCTTGCGCAAGTTGCTGCCCGTCTTGAATCCGTAATGCGTGGGCATGTCGCTGTCGTCGTACGTCAGCATGTAATCCTTGGTGAAGTACAGCGGGCGGTTGGTCTTCAATTCATAGAAGCGGGCGAGTTGGCCATCGGGCAGCAGGCAACTTTGTAGATACTCGAGCGCGCGGGGCACCGGCGCAAGATACTGCTTATCGCCGGTTGCCACCGCCAGATCCATCAGCGCCGCCAGTACGACTTGCGATTCGCCGCCGCTGACGGCGGGTGGTTCGAATTTTCGAGCCCAGACGGGCTGCATTTCAAAGTTGTACTGCTGTGCCCATGCCGGCTGCGGTTCGGGCATTTGGGCTCTCAGAAGAAAGTTTGCGGCCTTCAGCGCCGACTCGCGGTAGCGCGGCTGGTCGTAGATCTCGCCGGCCAGCCACATCGTTTGCATGACGCGCACCAGGGCCTGGTCATTCAGCGTGTAATATTGCCAGTAGTCGCCACCTGGATATTGGCGCGACCAGCTGTCCGGATAGCTGGCTGGCAAATCGGGGTATTCGCGCGAGCCATCGATCTGGTCGAAGACCTGCGCCCATCCGCCGTTGGGGAATTGGTTGCGCATGACGCTCGTCAGCGCGAACTCGACCGCCTCGTGAATGGCCGCATCTTGGAATTTGAGGGCGCGGTCAACCTTCATCAGGAACCGCAGAGCCGCTTGCGTTTGATCGTCGTCGAAGCTGGACCAGTTGCGCGCCTTTTTGCGGCGCGGGCCATCGACGCGATAGGCCAGCTTGGGACGTAACTCGGGATCGAAGTCAATATGGTTCTGCCAACCGCCGCTGTGAAGCTGGCCTTGCAGCAAACAACCGGCGGCATCCTTGGCGGCGGCCAGCAAGTAATCATCGCCCGTGCGTTCGTAGGCTTCGATATACGCCAGCCCGACCGCCGGCGTGCCGGGCGGTTGCACCCAGACGCTCGACGCGCCTGCGTCCCCTTCCCCTTCGCGGTACTTCAAGTCGCTGCTGACCTGATAGACGTAGCCGCCGTGCACAGCCACTTGATGATGGAAGAACTGGACGGCCCGTTGCTGCGCCTTGGCAGCCCGCTCCGCCAGATCATCGGCCGGTAGCTCGCGGGCGGCGACCAGCAGACCGCCGACGACCAACGCTTGGACCGCGCTGCGGAAAACGATTGGGCTCATGTTGGCAAGTTTCGCCATGACTGTTTCCCCCGAATGCGATTCGAGATGCTAACCACGCGGCCCCATTATGACGGCCGGCGCGCTCAGCCGCCAAAAGAAACCGGGCCGCCGAGAGAAACTTGGTATCTCTTTTTCGGGCCGCCTGCGCCGAAGCGCCGGTCTCGGTCGTAACGTCAGGCCGTTTCCAGCAAGCGTTGCCACCAGGTGGCGATCATCGCGGCCACGGTTTCGACATCGCCGGGGCGGTTGGTCAGCAAATGATCGGCCCCCGGCAGGCTGATCAGGCTGGCCAGCGAATGCGCATCGTGATGGCCTTCGGCCCGCTCGGCAGTCCCGCGCGTCAACGCGCGCAGCAGCCGCAGCGCATGGCTAAAACGCAGCGTCTGGTCGCCAGGTGCGTGAAAGATCAACACCGGCTTGGTCAATCGCTGCAGCGTGTGAGCCATGTCGAACTGGCGAAAGTCGTCCAGCATCTGCTGCGTGATCGCATACGTCCGCCCGCCGATTGTCACCTCGCCCGAACCGCTCTGGGCGATGCTTGGGTTCATGCGTTCGAGCAGGTCGGCCAAGTGGTGCGTGTCGCTCGGCGCGGCGATTGTCGCCACTCCCAGCACGGTCGGCAGCGATTCGGCCACGGCCAGGCTGGCCGCACCGCCGAAGCTGTGTCCGACCAACAGCGAAGGCGCCATGAAATTTTCGGAGGCAAAACGCACGGCTGCCCGGAGGTCGGCGCAGTTGGTCGAGAAGTTCGAATCGGCGAAGTCGCCTTCGCTATCTCCCAGGCCCATGAAATCGAACCGCAAGACGCCGTAGCCGGCGGCCGCCAAAGCGCGGGCGATGCGGACCGTGGCTGTGATGTCCTTGGAGCACGTGAAGCAATGCGCGAAGATTGCCAGGGCCTTGGGCTCTTCGACGGGCAGATCGACGATGCCGGCCAGTTGCACCCCTGTGCCGCCGCGGAACGCTACTCGCTGGCTGCGTCGCAGCGGCAGACTCAAGCCGGGGCTCCTGCCGCCGCCCCCAGATTGCCTTGGCGAAAGGCGCTCGCCATGGCTCGCGGAACTTCGGCTTCGGCCAGCACCAGATTGGCGCGATTCTCGACGACTTTGGCGCGATTTTCCTGCTCGACCGCGATGGCTTCGGCACGGCGGCCTTCGGCTCGAGCCCGCGCGACCCGCACGTCGGCCTCGGCCTGATCGGCCCGCAAGCGAGCGCCGATGTTATCTCCTACGTCGATGTCGGCAATATCGATCGACACGATCTGGAAGGCGGTTTGAGCGTCCAGACCACGCCGGAGCACGGTCCGTGAAATCAAATCGGGATTCTCCAGCACCTTCTGGTGGGAATCGCTGGAACCGATCGAGCTGATGATCGATTCGCCGACGCGGGCGATGATCGTCTCTTCAGTCGCGCCGCCGATCAACTGTTCGAGATTGGTGCGCACGGTCACGCGCGTCCGCACGCGCAATTCGACGCCATCTTTGGCGATCGCGCTCAGGGTCGCTTTGCCGCTGCGCCGCGGATCGGGGCAATCGATGACTTTCGGATTGACGCTCGTCCGCACGGCATCGAGCACGTCGCGTCCGGCCAGATCGATCGCCGCAGCGCGGTCGAAATCCAAGTCGATGCCCGCTCGCTGGGCGGCGATGATCGCTTGAATGACGCTCATCACGTTCCCGCCGGCCAGGTAATGCGCTTCCAGCCGCTGCGTGGAGATGCCACCGCGCGAGCTGATGTCGAGCCCCGCCTGGGCGGCCATGATCTTGGCGTTGACTATCATCGGCGCGCGGACCTGGCGGAAGTACATGCCGACCAGGCTGTGCATGCTCACTCGGGCACTGGCTGCCGATGCCTGAACCCACAGTGCGCCGAAAGCGAAAAAGGAGATCACGAACACCAGCGCGATAACCGCCAAGATAGCGATCAGCGTCCAGATCACGATCGTCGATACGCTAAGGGATTGCGCGAGCAGCAGCGGCCACATGGTGTTTAACTTTGTTGGCTCAGGGTCGAACGAAGCTTGACCAAAACCTCTTGACGCCGACAGTGGTGCGAGTCCGGTCGGTCAACCGGTTCCCGCCGGAAGCGAGAGCGTATCATAATGCCCGCCGATAGCGATTGAAAGTCGCCAGTCAGCGCACAAAAAAGCCGTGCAGCTCAGCCAGGGCTGCAGCCGGGTCGGCCATGATGCGAAACACCGCCCAGACGATCAGCAGTGCCCCGCCGCCGATCAACCACACAGCCGACCAACTTCCGAGCGATGCGGTCGCATCGGCGCACTGCTGGACCAGGGCCCGCTCCAGCAGCGTCCAAGCCGGGATGCTGCCCGGGCCGCTGACGCTGACCGCCTGCTGGACACCGCGCGCTCCCGTCCGCTCGCTGGCTAGTTGCAGGCCGGCCGAGGGCAGAGTCAGGATTTGCCCTTCCCAGCGGGCGGACGGATCGATCCGCTGAGCGGCTTGTTGAAGCGCTTGAAAAAAATCGTCTTCGCCTAGACCGTAAACGATCAACCGCGGCCGGCAGCCCAATGCCACCAGCAGCAGGCCGAGCAGATACAACGCCAGCAGCATGACCCACACCCAGCCGGCGAAGCGGGCGGCCGCATAGGCCGGAAAAAACAACTGCACCGGACCGATCGCCACCAACCCGATAATCGCGATTCCCAAAGCCGCGGTATCGCGCCAGCCAGTCGTCACCAGCGGCCGCCTCCGCAAGCGGATGGCGCCCATCATCATCAGGTACATCGCCACCGGGACTGCGGCGATTGCGAACGGAACTGGCGAAACGAGCGGAACCATGAATCTTTACTGTTGCTCTTAATCGATTCGAAAGAACTCCAGGGGGGTAGGACAGCATAGCCAATATTTATTTCCCTGTGCACACAGAAGGACAAGGCGGCCGGCTGTTTCGTCGATTCGCGGTCCACTAGAGGCGATTGGCTGTCGGTCGTGACGTAGAGTTGGACGATGGAAGATTCCACCCGCTGACAGCCCGCCGCTGGCGCTGTTTGGACGGTGCCATCGACACGTGGGTTTATCGAAGCGATCGTTCTGTTAGCAGCCACGCAAACATGACTTCAACGACACAACCGCCAGAGCCTGTCTTGACCGTCACGATTGGTCCCGATCCGTTTGGCGCGAGTTTCCAGAACCTCGATCAGGCAGCCGCGCTGGTCGATCAGGCGGCGGCGAGCCTCGCTCCGGCCAGCTGCGACTTGAGCGTCGTCATTCCGGTCTACAACGAACCGAAGACCGTGCTGGAGATCGTCGATCGCGTTCGTCGACTGGCGATCACCAAACAGATCATCGTCGTCAACGATGGCAGCACCGACGACACGCCAGCCTCACTGCGAGCGCTCGAGCGTTTCAAAGAAGTCCGCATCGTGCACCACGAAGTCAACGCCGGCAAAGGGGCTGCGCTGCAAACGGGTTTCGAGCTGGCCACCGGCAAGTACGTCATCGTCCAGGATGCCGACCTCGAGTACGACCCGAGCGATATCCTGCGCGTCATTGAACCGCTGATCAATGGCTCGGCCGACGTGGTTTACGGTTCACGTTACCTGGCCGGCGGGGACCAGGACCCGTCGCGCTTGCATCGCTTTGGCAATTGGGTGCTGACCAGCCTGTCGAATCTGATGACCGGCTATCGTTTGACCGACATGGAAACCTGTTACAAAGCTTTCCGCCGCGAGCTGCTTAGCCAGATTGAGATCGAGCAAAAGCGGTTCGGGTTCGAGCCCGAGATTACCGCCAAACTGGCTCGCCGCGGCGTGCGGATAGTCGAAGTCCCCGTGCGCTACGAAAGCCGGGGCTGGGACGAAGGCAAAAAGATCGGTATCAAAGATCTCTTCAGCACCCTCTTCTGCATCATCCGCTACCGCTTCCGCGCCTAAGCCTTTCTCACCTCGACACTCGCCCACCTGCGCTCATTGTCGTACAGCCCCCCCTCGCCCCGCGCTGATTCTCTTGCTGCCCCCCTCGCCCGCGCCTATTGCCGTACAGTCTCCCCCGCACCCAGCGCCTTTGTCGAACGGTCTCCCCCTCGCCCCGCTTCGGGGAGAGGGGGCCGGGGGGGTGAGGGGCAGCACCCGCCACTAACCCCCGCGCACCCCGCCATCAAGCACCACGAAACACCCTCGCGCATGAAACCGCAGCGAGGCAGCCAACAACCCAAACCTGCTACAATCCGTCTGCTACGCTTCACAGCACTCTACGCTTCACAGCACTCTGCCTCGGCCGCACAACGAGCGGTCGAGATGCACTTCCGGGAGACTGAACCATGCCACGATCTGACGTGCGTCGAACCAGTCGCCGGGAGTTCTTGCGACGTGCCGCGACGGGCATCGGAGCTTCGATGTTGCCGGCGATCGTCAGCGCTCGCGCGTTGGGTCTTGAGGATGCGTCGCCGGCTAGCGACCGCATCATCATGGGAGCGATCGGGACCGGCGGGCGCGGGCAAAGCAACCTGCGCACGTTTCTATCGCAAGGCGACGTCCAGGTCATCGCCGTGTGCGATGTCGACCGCGCGCATGCGGAAGCTGCCAAGAAGATCGTCGACGATCATTACGGCAACACCGATTGCCAGATCTTCGAGGACCAGCTCATGCTGCTGCGCCAGCCGAGCCTGGAGGCTGTCGCAATCGCGACGCCCGACCACTGGCACGGGCTGTCGGCCGTTCAAGCGGCCCGCGAAGGCAAAGACATCTACTGCGAAAAGCCCTTGGCCGGCAGTATTGCCGAAGGTCGCGCCATCTGTGACGCGGTCGATCGCTTTGGGGTTATCCTGCAAACCGGCAGTCAGGAGCGGAGCAACAATTCCGTCCGGCATGCCTGCGATCTTGTACTCAATGGCCGACTCGGCCAGTTGCAACGGATCGTGGTTAACCTGCCGACGAACGATCCGCAGCACCAGCGCGTCCGCCAGCAGACCACGCTGCCACCGGTGGTCGAGGTGCCTGAGGGATTCAATTACGACCGCTGGCTCGGACACACTCCGGCCGTGCCCTATATCCCGGAGCGGGTCCATCGCATGTGGCGATTCGTTTCTAGCTATGGCGGCGGAGAGATGACCGATCGCGGCGCGCACGTCATCGACTTG
>JBQCJB010000690.1:0-3976 GCA_051953155.1 Aureliella sp.
AGGTTGCCGATGTTGACGTCGAAGCCCTCGGGGAAGCCCGAGACCATCGCCTCGATGTGAGCTGCAGAAAGTTCGCCGCCGTCGCGTTTGATCGCAATGAGTGCTGCCGGGACCATGCTACTTTTACGCCTCGCAGCGACGAATTCCTTGGGCAAAGCTGGCCGAGCTGCCACGTCGTTCCTCAACAGCCTAGCGTATACAATGAAGAGACGCTTTCCCAGTTGGGAACGGGGTGCTGAAGGATTGGACAAGAGAAGAAGATGATGTTGAAACCAAGATGCAAGCGAACTCGTGCGGCAGTCGGCGGCGGATGGCCCCTGGCCGCGTTGGCATTTTTGACCGCTTTCGGCGGAGTGGCCGCGGCGACCCGGCCGGCTCGAGCCGATGATCCAGCCGAGACGCCTTTGGCGCGCGTCGGCGATCGGGAGATCAAAGCTGACTCGCCCCGCGATTCGGCGGAAGCCAAGCAGAACCGCGATAGCGCTCGGGAGCTCTCGCGAGCGTTCCGCAACGCGGCCGCCCGCACGGTCCCGTCCGTCGTCACGATCAAAGTCCGCACGCGCGAAGCCGAAGGGGGCGGCGTGATCGATATCGTCGGCGGTAGCGATTCCAGTTTTGATGGCCTGGGCTCGGGCGTGATCATCTCTGAAGATGGACTAGTGCTGACCAACCATCATGTCATCAAAGGTGCCAAGCATACCGAAGTCATGCTGATCGACGGTCGTCAGTTCACGGTGCACGACGTCAAATCCGATCCCCCCAGCGATCTGGCGATCTTGCGCATCGACGTGTCCGAGAAATTGCCAGTGGCGCCGATCGGCAATTCCAAGGAGATCAACGTCGGCGACTGGGTGTTGGCCATCGGCAGCCCCTTCAGCCTCGACTCGACGGTTAGCGCGGGCATCATCAGCGGCAAGAACCGGCGGATTTCCGATCTGGTCACTGGCCGAGTTCTGCAGACCGACGCCGCGGTCAATCCCGGCAACTCGGGAGGACCCTTGATCGATCTGGATGGCAAGGTTGTCGGCATCAATACGGCGATCTCGTCCAGCTCCGGCAGTTTTCAAGGGATCGGTTTCGCTATCCCGGTGCACCGGGCGATGTGGGTCAAGAACGAACTGCTCGAACACGGCCACGTGCGGCATGCGAGAATGGGCGCTCAGCTCGGTTCGATTCCGCTGGACGTCGTGCGGCAACTCGAATTGCCCGCCAACGCCGGTGCCTATGTGGTCAGCACGATTCCCGATCTGCCCGCCGACAAAGCAGGTTTGTTGCCGGGCGATATCGTCGCTGAATTCGATCATCAGCACGTGGCCAATTACGCCGAACTGGGCGAACTGGTAGCCATCTCGCCGATCGGTCAGACGTTGGAGATGACGATCTTGCGATCCGGCGAAAAGAAGACTTTGCAAATCACGCTCGAAGCCCGCAAAGGATCGGGCATGGCTGCCGCGTGCCGTGGCCGTCTGCCATGGCCGGCCGCCCCAGTAGCTGTCGCCCGGTCGTCGAATATTAGAGCAACGAAGGTAATCAGATGCGTAGACTGAACGATGGATCGCGAGCATTTGTGGCGCTGAGGGCGGCCGGCTGCCTGTTGGCCGTTTGCGGCGGGCTGCTGTTGCCCGATGCTGCTTGGGCACAGCTCGGCTTTCGCAACCGCGCCGAACAGGCGCTCGACCAGATTCTCTTGGCCCCGCGCCCGTTGACGCGTCTGCTGCGCGAGGGCAAGCAGGCGATCGATGAAAAGCGTTACAGCGACGGCATCGCGGTACTCGGTGCCCTGCTGCTGCAGGAGGAACGCGACGACTTGCCCGAGGACGCCCTGCGGCAAGACTTTTTTACCGAGGCGAGCGGCAACGGCTATTACAAGAACAGCGTGCGCAGCGAAGCCCTGCGGCTTCTCGGCTCGATCCCCGAAGAGGGACGCAAGACCTTGGAGATCCAGTACGGGGTCGCGGCACGGCAGCAACTGGACGCAGCGGTGGCGGCTCGCGATTTAGCGGCCATCAGCGAGATCGCGCGCAAGTACTACCACACCGATGCCGGCTACGATGCGAGCATCTTGCTGGCTCAGGACAAACTGATCCGCGGCTACCCCATCGCAGCGGCCAGCATTCTTCAGCGGCTGAACGAATTCCCGGCGGCCCGCAAGCGTTTCGGCGCCCAACTGGTCGGCGAAGTGGCCTCGGCGTGGGTCCAAGCTGGCCGGAGCGACTTGGCGGTCGCGGCTCTCGAGCAAGGGCTCAAACAATTCACCGGCGCTACCGTCCAACTCGGTTCGCAACCGGTGCGTCTGGACGCATCGCAAGATTGGAACGATCTGCTGGCGCGAATTTTTCCTGCCCAGTCCCAAGCCGACCAGCGGCCACTGAAGAACTGGTTGATGACCGGCGGCGAACCCGACCGCAATGGTTCCATCGCGGCCGGTTTGCCGCTGCCGAGCCTCAACTGGGATATGACGCTGCATCGCAATCGCAACGACGAGGAAAGCGTGGCTGCCGTGGCAGCCCGCGAGTCGCAAGCCGGCTCGGTGTTGTTGCCAAAGCTGGAAGCTCGCATGGTCGGCGACATCGTCCTGGCCAAGACGGCCACCTCGAGCGTGTTTGCAATCGATTTGGAGACGGGCCTGCGCCTCTGGCCGTTTTACAAGCATCTGGCTCCTGTCGAGCTGGCACCCCGCGGGACCGGTTTGCCCGCCGACGTCGAAGAAGCCGTGGCCAGCCGCGATCTGATGAATCGCATCTGGGGCAGTTCCGCCTTCGGGCAGTTCACCTGCGATTCGAACCAGCTGTACTACATTAGCGGCGCGGACGATCGGCAGTTTGACCAGACCGTGTTCAATCCGCTGGCTCCCGGTTCGAGCCAGGCCTCGCATAACTTTCTGACCGGGGTCAGTCTGCAGGGAGAAGGCAAAGTGATGTGGCACGTTGGCGGCGCCGACGGGCAAAACGAACCGCAACTCGCCGGGGCTTATTTTCTCGGCCCGCCGCTATCGTTCGAAGGCGAACTGTACACGCTGGTCGAAATCAATCTCGAGACGCGACTGGTGGTGCTCGACGCCCGCACGGGCAAACTGCAATGGTCGCAGCAATTGATGATGTCGCCGCTCTCGCCGATCGGCAAAGATCCGACGCGACAGGCGCTGGCCCTGTCTCCTTCGATTTCCGATGCCGTCGTCGTTTGCCCGGCCGGCAACGGCGCGATTATCGCCGTCGACTTACTCTCGCGCAGCCTGCTGTGGGCCCGGCAATATCCGACGCTGAACAATGACCAGCACCAATTCCAGGCGTTCAACAACTTCGCCGATTCGATGGATAACTACGATCCGTCGGAAGAGCGCTGGCAGGAGTCGCAGGTTCTGATCCACAAGGGACAGATCGTCTACACGCCGCCGGAGACCAATATCCTGATGTGCCTCGATTTGTTGACCGGCGATCCGCGCTGGCAACAAACGCGCGGCGCAGCCCGCTATATCGCCGGCGTGGTCGACGACCGCATCATCGTGGTCGCCAATACCGAGGTGTTCGCGCTCGACTTGTCTGACGGGCGGCCGAGCTGGCCAGCGGATGTGCCCCTCAGTTCGCGGCTGCCCGCCAATGCCTCATCCGGGGCCGAAGGCAAACCGCGGCGAGCGGTCGGCAGTCGCGATCGCGAAACGGTCGCCGGCAAGAGCGTTCGCGACGGCCATTTCTTGTATGTGCCGACTTCCGCCCAACGCGTGCTCAAGATCGATGTCGCCAAGGGCCAGTTGGTCGATGCCGTCACCGTCGAACAACCGCTGGGCAATCTGTTCTCCTTCAAAGATCGCATGCTCTCGGTAGGGCCGACGCGGATCACTTGCTACTACTCTCGGAAAGCCCTGTCGGAGGAGGTCCAGCAGCGGCTGGCGGGCAACCCCAACGATACTTGGGCGCTCAATCAGCAAGCCTTGATCTACCTGGCCGACGACCGAACGAAAGAGGCGATCGACTTGCTC
>JBQCJB010000691.1:0-3064 GCA_051953155.1 Aureliella sp.
CGACGACCCGCAGGCTCTGGTTCGCCGGGGATTGCTGGGGGCTTTTGGCGTCGACGCCGCCCCGAGCGATATTGCCGACGCCTGCCGATTCCTTGACTCCCAGCGAACGTACTTTGCGCAGCAAGCGGCCGACCAGGAGCAGGCTGGCCAGAAGCAGGCTGGCCAACAAGAAAAGAAAGCGGACCAATCGGCCCAGTCGAAGCCGGCGGCCAAGAAGTCCACGGCCGACGCCGCGCCGCTGGCCCCCGACGTCCAAGCTCTGGCACTCTTTTGCCAGGCGCTATTGTCTTCGAACCAATTTCTCTATGTGGATTAAAACCCGAGCGATGAGAGACACAAGCGCAGCAGGCATCGGTTCGCGGCGTCACTTCCTGGCTGGCCAAGCTTTCGGGCTCGGGTCGGTGGCTTTGGCCTGGCTGCTCAAGCAGGACGGCTTGCTCGCCGAACCGAAGATGCCAATCCTGCAGAAGCAGTCATTCGATCTGCTGCCCAAGCCGCCGCATTACCAACCGCGGGCCAAGGCGATGATCTCGATGTTCATGCAAGGCGGGCCGTCGCACTTGGATCTATGCGACCGCAAACCCGAGCTGGAGAAGCGGCATCTGCAGAACTTTGCTGGCGAGATCAAATATGACAACGCGGCCGAGTCGTCGGCCAAGCTCTGGGCCGGCCCTTGGAAATGGCGGCGTCACGGACAGTGCGGAATGGAATTGAGCGAACTGGTGCCTCATTTGGGCTCGATCGCCGACGACATCACGCTTGTGCGGTCGATGCATACCGGCGTGAACAACCATGGACAATCGATCTATGCGATGCACCATGGCCGCACCAACGCCGGCCGGCCCGTGGTCGGTTCGTGGCTGACCTACGCCCTGGGCAGCGAGAGTCAGGAACTGCCGGCCTTCGTGGTGCTGACCGACCCTGGCGGTTTGCCGGTGCTGGGAACCGATTGCTGGTCCAACGGCTGGCTCCCTTCGCTCTATCAAGGCACGGTCGCCAGGCCGCGCGAGCCTCGGATGCTCAATCTCGATCCCCCCAGCCATTTGTCAGGCGTGCCCCAGGCGGAATTCCTGCAGTACTTGCAGCGGCTGAACGAGGATCATCTGTCGCGGCATCCCGGCGAAACCGATCTGGCCGCCAGAATCTCCAATTATCAATTGGCGGCGCGAATGCAGACGGCCGCCAAGGAAGCCCTCGATATCTCGCAAGAGTCGGAGGCCATGCACCGAGCCTATGGCCTCGATCAGGAAGCGACGAAGGAATTCGGAGCCCGCTGCCTAATCGCGCGCCGCCTGGTCGAGCGCGGCGTGCGCTTCGTGCAGATTTATACTTCGACCCAGCAGTGGGACCATCACGGCGGCATCGAAAAGGCGCTCCCCAAAGCGTGCTTGAAAGTCGACCAGCCCGCCGCCGCGCTCGTCAAGGACCTCAAGGCTCGCGGCATGCTCGACTCGACGCTCGTGCACTGGGGTGGCGAGATGGGACGGTTGCCAGTCATCCAGAATGAAAAGAACATCGGCCGCGACCATAACACTTACGGCTTCAGCACCTGGTTTGCGGGGGGTGGAATGAAGGCTGGCTGCATTCACGGCGAGACCGACGAATTCGGCCACAAAGCGATCAAGGACGTCGTCAACCATTACGACTACCACGCGACGTTGCTGCACTTGTTCGGCATCAACGCGGCCCAATTGACGTTTGCCCGTCCTGGTGGCGAAGCCTCGCTCCTGGATGGCCAACCCGGCCGCATCGTCGAAGAGATCCTCGCGTAAACTTGGTCTGACGGAAAACCACTGCGATATGTCCAGCGGTCTGACTGCAGCACATGTCAACCGCCCGAGCATTCATGGCGAATTTTTAATACACTGCGACGAGGCGGAGCAAACTGCCGAAAACTTATCAAATGACCGGACATTTGCGCATTTTGCCACGTTAGCCGGCGCCAGCGGGGGGCGTGTCGCACTTTCCGCTATCTTCCGCGAGGTTGACGTATTTTTACTACGTGACTAGAACAAATGCGCACAAGTCATTTTTCACTTTTCCCGTTCTCTGATCCCTTGGAGTTGCAGATGCGCTCTCAACGCTCACGAACCCGCCCAGGTTTTACACTAGTCGAGTTACTAGTGGTCATCGCTATCATTGGAATCCTGGTGGGCCTGCTGCTCCCTGCGGTTCAAGCTGCCCGCGAAGCCGCTCGCCGGATGCAGTGCTCGAACAATATGAAGCAA
Source organism: Aureliella sp. (assembly GCA_051953155.1). Classification (GTDB taxonomy): domain Bacteria; phylum Planctomycetota; class Planctomycetia; order Pirellulales; family Pirellulaceae; genus Aureliella. Next base: position 2,229 of record JBQCJB010000691.1, read on the forward strand.
ATCGGCTTGGCGATGCACAACTACCACGACACGATCAAGTCGTTCCCGTGCTTCGCTAACCAGCCAGGCGGTGGAGCCACCGGTACGGGCGCCAACCAATTGTGGCGCGGTTACAGCGGATTCACGATGATCCTGCCCTACATCGAGCAAACGGCGCTCTACAACCAGATCCAATCGCAAAGCACCAATTTCTACGCGTACTGGGACGGTGGCGTGATTGCCCCGGCACCGGCTCTGCCCGATGCGATTCGTCGTATGAGCATTCCATCCTACCAGTGCCCCTCGGCCCAGCGTCCACCGTCGGCAGCCAGCGGCCGCGACGTCGGAACGGGCATGAACTACGGTTTGAGCTGGGGTAGCACGCACAGCTGGGCGAACCTCAACAATCAAAACGGTATGTTCCGCGCTCAGGTCAACACGACCGCCAAGTGCTCGACCCGCATCGGCGACATCACCGATGGCACCAGCAACACGCTGATGGCATCGGAACATCTCTCGGGCGACAACAACAGCTCGTTCTTGATGAACGGCCAGACCTCTGAAGTGCGCAGCACCGGTGTTCCGTGGGCGGGTGCCGCTCAATACCCGTCGCAAGCAGAAATCGATGCGTACGGCGCGTCCTGCAGCTCCAGCACGGTGCACCTGTCCTCCAATGGTCAGTGCTATCTGGCTCCGCTGCCAACCCAAACGGCGCTCAACACCATCGCTCCGCCCAACTGGAAGTACCCCAACTGCCAAACCAGCAACAGCGGTTACTCCTCGGACCGCGACGGCGTCTACGCCCCGCGCAGTGCTCACACTGGTGGCGTTCAGGCTGTGGCTGGCGACGGTTCGGT
>JBQCJB010000692.1:0-2235 GCA_051953155.1 Aureliella sp.
AGTTCTGCCGTGCTCATCGCTCCGGCCAAGGACATGAACATTTTGCCCCCTTCCGCCACGAACTTCTTGTACGCTTGGGCAGCGGCCAGCGTTTCGCGCGCGTTGAAGTGGCGAAAGTTATGTTCCATGAACTTGGATACATCCATCGTTGACCGGTCCTTTCATTTGGACGAATCGAGTGAGAGAAAGAATTCGTGCCCGTCTCAGCGTTCGAGGGCCATCGGCATGACGACGTAGGAATAACCGTCGTCGGTCGTGAACAGTGCCGACTCGGTGCTCGAGGCGATATCGACCGTGCAGCTGGCATCGGCATCCAGAACGCGCAGAAAGTCGCTCACATAGCGGAAGTCGAGCTTCATGCGGATCGGTTCGCCGGTATAGCTGATCGGAAATTCGATGCGGCTGGTGCCCAGGTTTGCCGTTTTGGCCGAGAGCACCAGCGAGCCGTTGCCGAACTCGAAATCCAGTCCGCGCGTTTCGCTGTCGGCGACGATCGCGGCTTGCCGGATCGCGTTGAAGAACGGCCCGACATTGAATTCGACCTTCACCGAATTGTCGCGCTTGGGCAACACTTGTCGCCAGTTCGGATAGCGCCCCTCGACCAGCCGCGAATAAACCGTGCAGCGACTGGTCCGCAGCAGCACATCGTTGGCTCGCGAGGCGATGTGCACCGTCTCTTCCTTGTCGGCGATCGACCGCTCCATCAGCGTCAGCGACTTGACCGGGATGATGGTCGTATTGCCGCTGGTCTGGTGCCCGCCGACGCTCTTGCCTTCGCCACGCATGCAGGCTAGCCGCCGGCCGTCGGTCCCGACCGCCAGCACTTCTTCGCCGACCAGTTCCATTAGCACGCCACCCAGAGCGTAACGCGACGAGTCGACGTCGGTCGCGAAACTGGTCCGACGAACCATCTCGCGAAACAGCCGGGCCGGCAGCTCGTGATACGCTTCTTCCTCAAAGCCTACCACGTTGGGATACTCGTCCGGATTGGCACTGGGCAATTTGAATTCGGCGTGCGAGCCGCGCACGACAGTCTCCGTGCCCACCGTCTCAAAGCTCAACTGTTCGTCGCTGCTCTCGCGGAGGATCAAGCCCACGCGGGCCACCGGCAACAAGGCTTTACCCGGTTGTTGGACATCGATGCCGTCGACATCGATCCGGATCCCGGTCTCCATGTCGGTGCCCATCAGCGTCACCCGGTCGGGCTCCGCTTCGATCTTGACGTTCTGCAAGATCTCTTTGGGGCTGCGGGCGTTGGCCACCGTGGCAGCGATCTGAAAGGCGCTGGCCAGTTTTTCTCGGTCGCAGGAGAGTTTCATAGTGTGCGTTTGTTCTTGCAGGGATCAGCGAGGCCGGTCCAATGTTCGCTCGAGCAGCTTTTGCCTTCATTTCAAAGGAGTTGTTGTACCCTTTGTCGACAGAAAGCAAAACCACTGGCTTTCGAGAATCTGCTCTTGGACTCTTAGAGAGTTATTTAAATAGTAGTATTAGGAAGCGGCCGCAATATGAGCCGATCGCAACGCAGGACGGCTGTGCAAGTCGTTGCTTGGCGGCAACTTAGCGAGAGCGGCTGAGGCGAAAAGTCGGTGGACAAAACGTCGGCCTGCTGTCGACTGGCGTCAAGCAGTTGTCGGTAACTGGCCAGGACCCTCCGCAGCCCGCGCGAGCATTGTCGACAGGCACCGAAAAGCTCGACATCGCTGCACACGCTCTGACAACTATTCCACACAGCTGGACAGCTTTCGAGGCTATGTATCCGCGCGATCAGCCACTTCACCGACGGACTTCACTCTTCGCCCGTGGCGGTCGTCAGCTCGTGCTCGAGCTCAAGCAAAGCCTGCGACAGCTCGGGGTCGCTCGGAAGGCTCTCCTCGAGCTTGCGGCAAGCGTGCAAAATCGTCGAATGATCGCGGCCACCGAAGTAGTCCCCGATCGCCTGGAGGCTGGACGAAGTCAGACGTCGGGCCAACAAGATCACCAGTCCCCGCGCCCGAACGACACGCGCCACGCGGGTCGAGCCGCGCAGTTCCGGCAGTTTGATGCGGAAGCGACGGGCGACCGCTTTGGCGATCGAGTTCAGGTCCGGGGGACGCTTGCTGGTAGCACCCAACGCATGTTCGCGGAGCTGGCCAGGGTCCAGCTGCCCGTACAGCTTGCGTTGTTGGCTGGCCAGCAGCACCAGACCTTGTAACTGCTGAACGGTCAGCGGTAGGTTCAGCTTGGTCAGGATCGACG
>JBQCJB010000693.1:0-7508 GCA_051953155.1 Aureliella sp.
TGTCCGTCGGACAACCCGATCACCGGTGGCGCGGCTGGCCGCGACAGCTACGCGTTCAGCCTCGGTGACACGATGATCAACCACAACTCGAACAACGTGAACATGCGGGGCGTCTTCGGCGCACCACAGGCGGTCAAGAAATTCGCCAGCATCACCGACGGCACCAGCAACACGATCGCCATGAGCGAGCGGATTTGGAGTGGTGACTTCGGTTGGCGGGCTTCGACCGGTAGCGACGATGTCCGCAAGGGTACGGCCCAGTATCCTTCGGTCAACACTTCGCCGGGTACTTGCTTGTCGACCGCCATGGGCCGCTTTTACGCTCCGGGCGTCCAAGTTAAAGGCCGCTTCGGTGCGATTTGGACCGACGGTCAAGCCGAACGCGTTGGCTTCACGACGATTCTCGGGCCGAACAAGCCCAGCTGCGTCAACGACACCAACGGCAATGCCGACTCCAACGGTGGTACGCTCAGCGCCAGTAGCTACCACACTGGCGGTGTGAATGCCAACTTCATGGACGGGTCGGTGCGCTTCATCTCCGATTCGATCGACACCGGTAACACGGCTCTGCCGCCGGTCATGTCGGGCCCGAGCCCCTACGGCGTCTGGGGCGCACTCGGATCGCTCGACGGCGGCGAAACCTACACGAACATCGAGTAAGTTTCACAGCTCGCGCTATTCCCAATGATTTTCGCGCCATTGGGACTCTATTGCATTGGATCTGGCGGCGTGGCTCCTAGCTACGTCGCCGGATCGTTTCTGTTTTTCATCCAGGCCTCTCGCATGTCGCGCTTCGCGCCGACGCGAGATTTCCGGGCCGATCGTCTTTCCTTAACTGCCTGTCTCTCGGCAGCCTTGTATGAAATTTTGGTCTATGCAGAAGTTCGCTTTTTCGTGGGGCTCGCTGTCGCTGGCCCTGTTGGTCTTTGGTGGTTGTGATTCGACACCGGAAGGTCAGTTGCCGACGGCGCCGGTGGAAGTGACGGTTCTCTACAACGGCAAACCGGTCGAAGGTGCCGACGTGACGTTCGTCAATGCGTCGGGCCCGCCGCCAGCTTTCGGCAAGACCGATGCCAGCGGCAAAGCCAAGTTGCACACCTATGCGGCCGACGATGGCGCGACTCTGGGCGAGCATTCGGTCAGCGTCGTCAAGCAGGAGTTCGACAAGGTCAAGCAGGAAGCGTCTCAGGATTCGGCCGATTACAACCCGTCGCCCGGCGCTTCACCACTGCCAGTGGTCAAACATTTATTGCCTAAGAAATATTCCTTGCCGACCACATCCGGTCTGACAGCCAAGGTAGAAAGCGGCCAGAACGAAGTTACGTTGGAGTTAAAGGACTGAGACGCCCTTAAAACAACATTCGACGTAAAAGAATATTCAAACTGGCGAGCCACCGATTGTGCGTCGGTGGCTTGTTTTATAAATGCCGATCTATTTATTATTAATCCTCTTCGCGCTTCGCCCGAGCCGCCTGAGCCCGCCCTCCCAAATCCCACCTCCTGCGAGCCCCTCGATCTACGATGGCGATTGACGTTGGCAGTGTTGGCTCTCGTAGCGCCGCCATCGCGGCCCTCGTGCTCGTTTTTTTAGCCGCCTCCGCCCTGGGGCGATTGGTCCTCGCGGACGCCTGGCCGTGGCAATGGCGTTGGTGGACGGGGACAAGCCCAGAACGGAACGGCGGCGCCGATGTTGTGCCGGCCCCGGCCAGCGACTGGGGAGCTGTGGGCCGGGCGCTGCTGCGGCTGGCTATCGGTTTTAATGTGCTGGGCTGGATTGCAGTCTGTCTCAGTCTGGCGGGGCTGGGGAGTGCAGCGAGCACCTCAGGCTGGCTAGTCGGCTTGGCGAGCGTCGAAGGGCTTGCCCTGGCCGGTTCGATCGCGAGCACAAAATCCAGCTGGTCGGGTCTGCGACTGGCCGGCGTCCTCCCAGCCGTCCGCGCGAACTTCGTCTTGCTGTTTCTGTGCGGGCTGACGCTGGGGCCGGCGCTCGACTGGCCCGAGGGGTGGGACGAACTGGTCTACCATGCTGAACTGCCGCGGCGATGGTTGGCTGACGGGGGCATGCGCGTGTACTTCGACCTGCCCTATTCCGGATTTCCGAGCCTTGCCGAAGCAGTGGCCTGGTTGGCCGCTCCGATCGACCACGCTATCGCTCCGCGGTTGATCCTATGGCTGACGTGGATAACCGCACTGACGCTGTTTCAGTTTGCCTTGCGCGCCTTCTTGTCGTCGCGGGCTGCCCAGTTGCTGTTGGCCAGCTTTGCAATGAGCGACACCGTCCTGCTGGTCAGCGGCAGCGCGTACGTCGAAGCTGTCGTGATGATGAATCTGGCGGTCGTGTTGGCGTGGACCTTTCGTCCGCTGGCCTTTCCCGCGCAGCCATGGCGCGGCGTTGCCGCGATGGCAATCGTGGCGGGCGGCTCGGGCGGAGCGAAATTGACGGCTACGGCCATCGCGGCCGTGCCAGCTTTGATCTTGCTGCTGCGCGGCGCCCGTGCGAGCTCGGTCCCTGGACAACAACAAACTCATTTGCCACCGGTCTCTCTGCGGGCGTGCCAACTGGCTGGCTACGGACTGCTACTGATCGGCGTGCTCGCGCCGTTTTATATCCGACCGTTTCTCGAAACGGGCAATCCCTTGTTCCCGTTTTTCGACGCCTGGTTTGTCAGCGACCCGGCCCGTGTCGAGTCCAGCCAATTCCATCACGACATTGCCGGCCGAGCGTTTGGAGTCGAAGGTCTGGCCGCCAGGATCGCGTCACCAGTAATGTTGGCGTTCCATCTGGGCTTGTTCGACGGTTCGTTCGGATACCAGGCGCTCGTTTGGTTTGGCGTCGTCGGCGTCGGGCTCTGGTCGACACTTCGGCGGAGAAGTCTTGGTTGGGAGGCGGTAACCATGCTGTTTGCCGCCGCCGTTCTCTTTGCTGCGTGGAGTTGCTCGACGCAGCAGGCTCGGTTCGCAATCACCGCCATGATGTGCGTCGTGATGCTCGTGGCGATCCTGCTGTCGCGTCTGTCATTGCCGGCGCTAGTGCGTCGTTCGATCTGGGCGGTGCTGATGTGCCTCTCGTTGGCAAGCTTGCCATGGGGGACCGAAGGTTACTATCTCGGGGGCTGGCTCTCCGCGGTAGGCGCGATGCCGCCACTGATGTCGACTGACGAAGCGACCGGCGGTGAATATCTCCCGTTGATGGCGGCTATCGAGGAACTGACGCCCAAGGACAGCCACGTGCTCCTGCTGTTCGAACACCGCGGCCTTTACGTGCCGCGGCGCGTGTCGATCGGCACTCCGTTTTTCCAATCGGAGTTCTTTACGCCGCCCGAGCTCTTTGGCGACGCCGCGGCGATCGAGGCGGAGCTAGTGTCAGCTGGCATCACGCATGTGGTGTTATCGGTCGCCCATGCCGGCCCTGACTTTGCCACCGAGGCCGCTGACCGATTGCCTCCGTTCCTCTCCGGGCTGGAATCTGCCATTAGCTGCGGGCTCTTGCGATTGGAATGGGAATCGGGGCATACCAAAATCTTTGCCCTCCAGCGGCGCTGATCGGCCGGCAAGCGATCTTGGCCGCACGGCTTTCATACGCGAGTTTGGTCTGCTTGTTGCAATGACGTTACTTGCAACCCGATTGCCATGTTGCGGCGGGCCATCGAACTGAGCTCGCTGAATGTGCTTGCGCGTCCTGGTAATCTGGGTAATTAGCAAGCTTGGGGTTTTCATTCTTTGTGGAGGTAGATCATGGGCGACAGTATCAAGGAAAACATCAAGGACGCGGGCCAGGCGGCCAAGGACACTGCGAAGAAGGCGGGCGAAAAGATGAAGGAAGGCGCCGACGCGGCGGCCGAGAAAGCATCCCAAGCCGGCAAGGCGGCGGGCGACGCCATGAAAAATGCTGGAGAGAAGCTGAAAAAGAAGAGCGACTGATGGGCTCTTGGGGATCAGCCGCGTGCAGCCTTCCGTGCAAAGGTGAGGGCCTCGGACCCTGAGGTTCGTGGCCCTTTAGCTTCCGAATCTTGGTCGAGGATGCGGAAGCCCTCGGCGTCCACTTTGGCGTAGATGAAAACTTCGAGCGCGCACAGCCGGCGGCCATTGGGGAGTAACAACGAACCAAATTTCTCGTTGTCGGCTAAGCTCGAACCGTCGGGGACTTGGGCACGATAGTGCAGGTCGGCCTCGTGCTGCCGCAAGAAGGCCACTTTCCCCTGCTCCAGGTCACCGTAGACGAAAATGTCGACTTTCATTGGTTTTGAACTCCGTGGCGGGAGCTGCAAGTGGATGCACGCGCGCAGGTGTAGGCCGTAGCGCGTTGGGGCTCTCCTTACTAGGGAGGTTTTGCAGCGGCCGCGCAATGCTGCTGCTAGCGACGCGCCTCCGCCGAGGACATTGCCGGCTCGGGCAAGGGTTCGCCCACCACGAAATGCGACTCCTTCGGCGACAGGCCTATGCGTTTGCCGGCGGCGTCATACGCGTCGACCTGCCAGCCAGCCTCGCGACCCGCATGCAGATTGCGGCGAATCTGCTGATGTTCGAAAGCCGTCAATTCGGCGATCTTCACCTGTGGCTGGGTTGTCTCGACGACGAGAAAGTACGTCGTGCTGGGGCTCGGCTTTTCTTCGGTGTAGAGGAACTGGACTTTGTACGTCGCCGCACCTTCGATCGCTTGCCATCGCAACTCAACTTTGGCCAGATCCACGACATCGCCGTCGGCCGGCGCTTGCTGCCGCATTTCTTCTGCTTGACGCAGCCGCACCGGCGGCAGCCGCACCATTTGTCCGCGGACCTCGATGATCTGCGGCCAGTCATCCGTTTCGACCTGCAGCAGCCGCATCGCCCGCTCGGCGCTCGGACGCCAGAGGCCGCGATGGCTTCGGCAACGCAAGCGGTATTTTCCGTCGAGCACCTGGAAACGCACGGGTTGATCGCTGCGCAGCGGGATCAGCCGCGGCAAGTGGTGCGGCAGCCCGGCATCGGGCTGATCGATCGCTGGATCGGAGAGCTCGACAACCAGCTCGACGACCGCCTCGGCCGGCAGCGGCGCGCCGGTTAACTCAAACTCGATGCCTCCTTTGGGCAAGGGGACCGTCGCGGGCGCGAGGCGATGCAGGTCGAAGACCAGTTGGCGGACGAGCTGGCATTCTTCGGCGTCCGGGGCGTCGCGCTGCGAGCCGATCGCGCCACTGGATGCTTTGACTCCGCCAAACATCGGGTAGACCTGGCGGACCCAAGCGAGAGCTTGCTGGAAGCGCGCGATCGCTTCCTTGGACTGGCCACTGGCTTCCAGCCGTCGCCCAGGGCGATCGCCGCCCGGGCTCGATTCCAAATCGGTTGCTGTTCGTCGTCGATGGCTTCGGCCAGTTCTTCCGGCCCTCCCTGAGGCAACTCGTACAAATAGTCGGGCAAGAAGCGGACGACTGGTTTGCTCTGCGAAAGCACCAGCTTGATCGCGGTCAGCGTTTGTTCGGCTTCGAGTTCTTGCAGGCTGGATAATCCGCCCGCTTGCGCCATCTCCAGCCGCTTCTGCACTAGTTTCAGCGACGAAGTCGGGGCGATCCGCCAGATATCGATCGCGCCGCTGGGCGAGCGAGCTCGCTCGCGGCTAACCAGCGCTTGTGCGATCAAGAAATTGTGTCGTCCAAAGGAGATGTCGGGGGCAATCGGCAGGATTTGCAGGGCTAACTTCGTGGCAGCCTGCGGGTCGTCCAGGCCACGGCAGGTCTGGGCGATGCGCTCGACGAGCAAACCCTGCTGGGCTGCTGAGGCTTGTTTCAAGGCGCGGGAATACACCTGCGCGGCGACGTCGACATGGCCGCTGGCCAACTCCTCATCTCCCCAGGCGACCAAATCATCGAACGAGCGATCAAACAGCTGCGAGGCGATAACCAACGTCAGCGCGGCAGCTGCCAGAGCGGTCGCTGCGACGCGCCAGCGGCGGCGACACCAGCGCGAGGTTCGCACCAGCCAGCCGGTCGGCCGCGCGCTCAAGGCTTCGCCATTTTCGTAGCGGCGAATGTCTTCCAACAGCGCGCTGACGTTGGCGTATCGCGCGCCGGGGGATTTTTGCAGACACTTGGCGCAAATCGTTTCCAAGTCGCGTGGGATGCGGCGGTCGAGGCTGCGCGCGGGCGGCGGTTCCTCGTGAAGCAACTTGACCAGCACATCGGCTGGCGAAGAGGCCAGGAAGGCGGCCCGTCCGGTCAGCATTTCAAACAGCAACAGCCCGAGCGCGTGGATGTCGGTCGCTTCACCGATCGCGTCGGATTGGCCGCGGGCTTGCTCGGGCGCCATGTACTGCGGCGTGCCGAGCAATTCGCCCGTCTGCGTCAGTCGCGCGTCGTGATGGACGTTGCGGGCGAGCCCGAAGTCGGTAACAAAGGCGTGTCCGCGGCGGTCCAGGAGTACGTTGCCCGGTTTGAGATCGCGGTGGATGATGCCATGCCGATGCGCGTACTGCACCGCGGCCGCGACCTGCTTGAGAATATCGATGGCTCGGCTGGGCGTTAGCGGACCGCGCGCCAGGATCGCTGTCAGCGGCTCACCATCGACGTAATCCATCGTAAAGTAGGGCTCGCCGGCGGCCTGACCGACTTCGTGAATGGCAACGATGTGAGGATGCCGCAACTGCGCCAGGTGCTGGGCTTCGTGCAGGAAGCGATCGACGAGTGGTCCGAACGTCTGCTGGCCTGGCCGAAGAACTTTTAAAGCGACCGCGCGGTTGAGCGAGCGTTGCCGAGCCAAGTAAACCACACCCATGCCTCCCTGACCGATTTCACGTTCGATGACGTAATCGGGCGATACGGCCGGCGGCGTGCGGGCAGCCTCCGGTGGCTGCTGCCCGATGGCGGTGGGTTCGAGCAAATGGCGCAGCGCTGCGTGCGCGGCGACTGCTTGCTCTAGTTCGGCGGCCAGATCGCCAGGGACTTCCACCGACTGGCCAGCCAGCCGAGCTTGAAGAAGCTGTTCGAAGTGCTCGGAAGAACTGCTCATGCTTGGGATTCCTGGGCGTGGCTATTTCAGACCTTTGCCGAGCTCAACCAGAGCGCGGGCCAATAGATTGCGGACGGCCCCGGCGGTGCGGTTCATACGCTGCGCCGCCTCTTCGGTGCTCAGCCCCTGGAAGTAGCGAAGCAAAATCACCTCGCGATGTTCGGGGCTGAGGTTCTCCAGCTCGCTTTCGATTCGCAACCGGTTTTCGGCTCGGTCAAGCGCGGTGAGCGGTCCGGTGGGCGCCGAACGCGGAACCGGGCGCTCCTGCCGTTTGCCGGCTGCAAAGTAATCGTGCGCGTCCCGCAAACGGTTGTCGATGATGCGGCACATCCACCGTAGAAAGGCCCCGTCATCGGTGTATTGGAATTCGCCGAACGACTTCAAAGCCGCTGCGTACGCGTCCTGCAGCACATCGTCGGGCTCGACCTTCGCACGTAGCCGGCTGCCGAGCTTGGCGCGAATGAACAGCCGCAGGCGATCGGAGTGGATCGAAAATAATTCGTCGGCGGCCGAGCGATCTCCTTCCT
>JBQCJB010000694.1:0-3667 GCA_051953155.1 Aureliella sp.
GCCTCCGGCCTGTCATCCTAGTAAGTCTGTCATCCCAACAAGTAGGACAGGCCTCCGGCCTGTCACCGAGCAAACGTATTATCTGCGCTGGCGGCCTAAGATGTGCTGCATGTCAGGCCAGAGGCCTGACCTACTTTTGCAAGTCAGGCCGGAGGCTTGACCTACTCATGCATGTCAGGCCAGAGGCCTGACCTACTTTGGGTGTTTGACTTGTCTCGACGGGCAGTGCTATCTTGACTGTAAGTTCGCCACGTTCTTCCGTTTGAGGAGGACTCTTCTTCCGGTCGAGGAGGACTCGATGCATGTCCACGCCATCGCTCGACGACAGCTCGCAAGAACTCTACTTTCCGAAAGTGTCGCCGCCGGACGTGCCTCCGCCACCACCTCCTCCGCCACCGAGTTCTGACCCGCTGCGTCCGCGGTTGGTCCAGCCGCCCGAGCTGCGCGGCGAGAGCCCGCCGCCGGTGCCACCTCCTCCCCCTGCCCTGCCATCCGGGGCGGCCGCGAGCGCCGCTGCTCTTCCAGGCTCGCACGGACCAGCCCTTCGCTCGACCCGCGAGCAACCCACCGGCCAAGCGCAGCCCTCACCCGGTCAAGTGCAACCCGTACCCGGCCAGATTCAGTCTGTCCCGGGCCGGCTGGCTGCAAGGCAGGCGCGTGTCGTTCGGCCAGGAGCGCCTGCGGCGGGGGACGCCGCGGCGACGGCCACTGCAGACGACGACGCTGCGCTGCGCAGCCGCATGAAGCTGATCCAGCTGCGGCGGGCGCGGCGTTGGGCTTGGCTCGGCCGAATACCGGGCTACAAGCCGTTGGAAGCCCTGTGGATGCGAGCCACCCAGGTCCAGGCTTCCGAGGAAACGAGCGAAGAGCAGCGCAAACGCGCCCTGCCCGCTTGGCTGGTCAGCTTCATCGTCCACGTCGGGCTGTTTCTCATCCTCGCGCTGATTCCAATTGCCCAAATGGCCACTTCGCGCCTGGAAGTGATCGTCGGTGACTTCAATGGCGAAGGGGCTGTCGAATTCAGTCTCGCGCCGGAAGGCACCGACGTGTCGCTGCAGGAAATCGATTTGCCGATGTCGACGGCGATTAGTGACATGCCCGAATTGGAACTGAACGTGCCTGCTCTGTCTCCATCGCTCTCGCCAGCCAAAGCGACCGAGGAATTGGGCGCCAACCTGGCGGGCATGGCGGTCGAACATGGTCTGAGCGGCCGCAGCGGATCGATGAAAGGTGCGCTGCTGGCGAAGTTCGGCGGCAATGCGACCACCGAAGCAGCTGTAAAGGCAGGGCTGAAATGGCTTGCCTATAACCAACTGGCCGACGGTGGTTGGAGCCTGCAGCGACCCTATAACGACGGAGCCGCCAACGAAGACCGCACGGCCGCCACGGCGATGGCGCTCAATGCGTTTCTAGGCGCCGGTCACACGCACCAATCGGGAGAATACAAAGAAGTGGTCGATCGCGGCCTGCGCTTCCTGCTGCGTCGACAAGACAAGGAAGGTTTTTTTGCCAAGGGCGAGCCGTCGCACAATCAAATGTATTCACAGGCGATCGCCACGATTACCGTCTGCGAAGCGTACGGGCTGACCAGCGACTCGAATCTGAAAGTCGCCGCGACGCGGGCGATCAAATTCGCCGAGTGGTCGCAAGGTCGTCAAAAGGGCTGGCGTTACGAGCCGCGCGAAGATTCCGACCTGTCGGTGACCGGTTGGTACATGATGGCGCTGATGACCGGCAAGATGGCGGGCCTCGAGCCGAGTGAAAAGGTTATCCGCAGCGTTTCCGATTACCTGGATTCGGTCCAGCACGACTACGGCGCTCGTTACGCCTACCAGCGACCGGAACCACCGTCGCTGAGCATGACGGCGGAGGGGCTGTTGTGCCGGCAGTATCTGGGCTGGCCCGCCTCGCATCCCGCGCTGCAGCGGGCCATCGAGCTGGACTTGTTGCCCAATGCGCCGAGCACCAAAGACGAGATCTACAGCGTCTATTACTGGTACTACGCGACCCAGGTCCTGCATCACGTCGGCGGCAAAGCCTGGGACGCATGGAACGAAAAGATGCGCGTCACCTTGCCGGCGCTACAACGCAAGAAAGAACCCGAGATCGGCAGCTGGGATCCGAAGGACGATCAATTCGGCGCCTCGGGAGGACGGCTGTATACGACTTGCTTCTGCATCTACTGCCTGGAAGTTTACTATCGCCATCTGTCGCTCTACGACGTCAATCCAGCCACGCTGCGTTCCTCGCCTGCCGAGCGCGAGACTGATCCGGCCCAAACTGATCCCGACAAGACCGATCCCGCCGAGACCGATGCCGACAAGACGCCAGCCGGCGCGGCTGACGAGCCAGCGGTTGAGCCTGAGCTGGGAATGTCGAAGCTGGGCATGCCAGAACTGGACATGCCCGCACGGAATCTTAGCGAGCCCGGAGCTGCGAAGAGCGAGAAGGGCAAACCGGGTGCGCTCGGGGCTGGTTCCTCGGAGCGGCTGCCGCTGTGAGCGACAGCTCGCAGGAATAAGGATCACCGTTCGTGGCCGTTGGGCCGAAAGCCGACTTATTCGATCGGGTTGTTCGGCGGCACGGTGCCTTCGGCGCGGGTGATGATGGCCCGCAGGCTGACGTAGTCGACCGATTCGGACAGGAAGCGTACGCTGCCGTCGGAGACCGAGCACATGACGCCGCCGGTGTGGAACGAGAAGGGTTCGTCGGCCAGACCGCAGTTGGTCGTGCTCCAGGGGCAACCGCTCGGGCCGCCTACAGGTTGTTTGTTCTGGTTGATGTAACCGAACTGGGTCGTACTGCCGTTGATGCCAGCGCCCGATACACCGCTGCCGGCGGCATCCGGGTCGGCCCAGCGGGCCAGCGAGCGCAGGTTCGACGGCGGGCAGTCGACACCGACCGCACCATTTAGGCCGTTGCACGCCGGGTCGGCGTAGTCGGACTTGTTACCCTTCAGTCCGCCTGGCGTCATCCAAGGCGAGGTGCCTTCGGTGAAGCGGCCTGCGTCTTCGATAAAGCAGATCGTGTTGGAGGTGCCGTCGCTGATGGCTGAAATGGTCGAGGGCGAAGCCGCGATCGTCCACAGCGTGCTGGTGTTGACGCGACCGGAGAAGGCCAGCGCGCCGTCGGCATTGGTCGCCTTGTTGCGAGCGCCCGTATTCGGATCGATGTCGGTGTAGACGGTGGCGAAGTAGTCGGTGCGGCCGTAGTTGCCCAGGTCCGGCGTGCCGGCGTAGGCATCTGACGGACAGATGAAGATCGGAACGTTCGTTTTCGACGCTGCCTGGTTGGCTGCGTAACGGCTGTCGTTGTAGGCGAAGCCCAGATTCATTTGGTTATAGACGTTGTTCTGTTCCATGAAAGGCAACAGGATCGTCATCACCGAATGCGGCCAGAAGGCTCGCTTGAAGGCCGGCCCGGTGGCATAGTCGGTCGTCTCGCCTCCTGGAGGGAGTTTCTTGAAGGCCGATTCGTAGTTCATCACCGACAGCCCGATTTGCTTGAGATTGTTCGAGCAGCTCATCCGTCGGGCGGCCTCCCGAGCGGCTTGAACGGCCGGCAGGAGCAGGCCTACTAGAATGCCGATGATGGCGATTACCACCAGCAACTCAACCAGCGTGAAACCTGGCCGTGACTTGGCAAAAAACGTCGTCGATCGTCCCAC